>JBFHER010000188.1:0-7275 GCA_041584055.1 Bacteroidales bacterium | reverse complement strand
ATCTGATACGCAGGTTATTGATGCGAGTGGTATGTTGTTGATTCCTGGTGTTATTGATGATCAGGTGCATTTTCGTGATCCGGGGCTCACACACAAAGGAGATATCTACACTGAATCAAAAGCTGCTGTTGCCGGCGGCGTTACATCTTACATGGAGATGCCAAATACGATTCCTCAGACCGTGACAATCCAGCGGCTGGAAGAAAAGTTTGCCTATGCAGCAACCAAAGCCCTGGCAAACTTCTCCTTTTACCTTGGCGCAACCAACGACAACCTGGCAGAGCTGAAAAAGGCAAGACCGGAAGATACCTGTGGCATTAAAGTATTTATGGGAGCCTCCACCGGTAACATGCTGGTGGATGACAAAGAAACATTGCGTGGGATTTTTTCAGAAATAGATCTTCTTATCGCAACCCATTGTGAGGATGAAGAAACAATCCGGGCCAATAAAGAAAAATACCTGCATGAATTTGGCGAGGATATCCCTGTGGAGTACCATCCAAAGATAAGGGATGTGGAAGCCTGTTATCGTTCATCGAAAATGGCCATTGATCTGGCAAAGAAATATGGCAGTCGACTCCATGTACTCCATCTTTCAACGGAGAAGGAGATGGCTTTGTTCGACAATTCACTGCCACTGGAAGAAAAGAAAATTACTGCTGAGGTTTGCGTACATCACCTCATTTTTGATGATACTCATTATAAGACAAAAGGAGCTCTGATAAAGTGGAACCCTGCCGTGAAATCGGCCAGCGACAAAAAAGCACTTTTAAAAGCCTTGCTGGAAGATAAGATTGATGTGATTGCCACGGATCATGCCCCCCATTTGTTGGAAGAAAAAGAAGGGGGTGCCTTGAAAGCCACTTCCGGCGGACCGCTGGTGCAGCATTCTCTGGTTGCCATGATGCAAATGGTAAAGGAAGAAAAAATAACTGTTGAAAAAGTTGTCGAGAAAATGTGTCATGCTCCCGCAAAACTTTTCAGAGTGAAAGACAGGGGTTTCATAAAAGAAGGATATTTTGCCGATCTGGTGGTCTTATCCGATGGTGCCCCATGGACGGTGAGCAAAGAAAATCTTTTGTATAAATGTGGATGGTCGCCACTGGAAGGAACAACCTTCGATTATCGGGTGTCAAAAACCTTTGTAAATGGGAATCTCGTTTATAACGAAGGCGTGTTTGACGAAAGGGTAAAAGGGAAACGACTTACATTTAATGTATCCTGAAGATAAGTGCAACCCATGCATTCGCTTTTAGGGGTGCATTTGAGAATAAAAAAAACCGGATGTTTTGTCCGGCTTTTTTTATTTTATAAATAAGGATCTTTAATCAATCTCATCTGATGCTAAATGCTTCCTTGATGGCATCAACATAGTCCAGCTTTTCCCAGGTGAATAACTCAACTTCAACTTCAATGGCTTCTTCGTACCTTGAATGGAAGCGTTTTGTCACTGTTTCCGGTTTTCGTCCCATGTGGCCATAAGCAGCTGTTTCTTCGTAGATTGGATTGCGAAGCTTTAGGCGATCTTCAATGGCTTTGGGTCGCAAATCAAAGATTTGATTTAATTTATTGGCGATTTCAGAATCGGAAATACGCACATTTGATTTTCCATAGGTGTTCACATAAATGTTAATGGGTTGTGCAACACCAATGGCGTAGGATAGTTGTACCAGTACTTCATCTGCCACGCCTGCTGCTACCAGATTTTTTGCAATATGACGGGATGCATAGGCTGCAGAACGGTCCACTTTTGAAGGATCTTTTCCGGAAAAAGCACCTCCTCCATGGGCTCCTTTGCCACCATAAGTGTCAACAATTATTTTTCGTCCTGTCAGGCCAGTATCTCCATGCGGACCGCCAATTACAAATTTGCCTGTTGGGTTTACATGTAATTTGAACTCACCATCGAATAACTTCTGAACACGTTCCGGTAACTGTGCAATCACACGAGGAATTAAAATGTCTGCCACATCTTCTTTTATTTTAGCAACCATGGCATCGTCTGCAATCAGTTGTGCCTCAGTTGTATCATCCGCAGGTTGAATGAAATCATCATGCTGCGTGGAAACCACGATGGTGTCAATTCTCAAGGGAGTGTGATCCTCATCGTATTCAATGGTTACCTGTGATTTTGAATCGGGTCTCAGATATTTTATCTCAGTTTCTTCACGTCTTAGAACGGCTAATTCCTGCAATAAAAGGTGAGACAATTCAAGCGAAAGCGGCATGTAGTTGTCGGTGTCTTTACAGGCATACCCAAACATCATTCCCTGATCTCCGGCTCCCTGGCTCATTGGATCCTCCCGGTCAACGCCTCTGTTGATGTCGTCAGATTGCTCGTGGATTGCGGTTAAAACACCACAGGAATCTCCCTCAAAACGGTATTCCCCTTTTGTGTAACCGATGCGGTTAATAACCTTGCGCGCTATTTCCTGTACGTCCACATAGGTTTTTGACTTAACTTCACCGGCCAGAACAACTTGTCCGGTGGTTACCATTGTTTCACACGCTACTTTTGAATTCTTGTCGAAGGCAATAAATGCATCAAGCAATGCATCGGAAATCTGATCAGCGACCTTGTCAGGATGCCCTTCTGATACTGATTCAGAGGTAAATAAATATCCCATATCTAAATTTAATATTGAAAAACTTAAAAAGGAAGAATCAGAAAGGCTTGCAGTCAGGTGATCATCATTTTAGCATTTTTTTTCGTGGTTGCAAGCAGCCAAATCCTTCCACATATCACGGCAAAAGTAAATAAAGAATTTTGAAACCACGCGTATTTTTGAAATTTTAACGTTCAAGGTGTCTCGTTTATGGGTGATAAACGTAAAACTTGATTAAATTTGTCTTTCCTCCTGAATTAGGTGCATTTTCACCTTTTATTTTGGAAAGACATGAAATTATCAGTTTTATTAAAAATCAAAAGATATCCTTGATGAATAAGCGAATAATTACCCTGGTCGCGGTTGTTATAGCCATTGTTTTACTCTTTGTTTTCCTGCCAAAATCCAATGACGAACAGTTGACTGTACTAAGTGCAAAGGTTAAACAAGGTGATTTCGAATGTGTGGTGACAGTTTCAGGAGAACTTTTGGCCGAGAACTCGGTGAAGGTAAAGCTTCCCAATGAACTTCTCAGTGGAAGATCTTATGTTTATAGTATCAAGATCACTGACATGGTGGAAGAGGGAACCTATGTGGATTCCGGTGATTATGTGGCTTCTCTGGATCATTCTGCCATTCAGGAACAAATCGATGAACGGCAGGAAAGCCTTGACCTGAAACTGGAAGATCTTATTGAAACCAAGATGGATACCAACTTTATTCTTATTAACATTCGAAACGAGCTGGTGACCTTGAAAGACAGGGTAGAAGAAAAGGAGTTGATTTTGGGTCAGTCGATTTATGAGTCTCCAGCCATTCAGCGTCAGGCTGAAATCGATCTCGAAAGAGCAAAGCGTGAGCTGGATCAGGAAAAACGCAATTATGAATTACAAAAGGTGAAAGCTGAACAGCGGCTTAGTCAGTTGAACTATTCTATCCGACGAACACAAAGAGAACTGGAAGATTTTCATAAAATATTTGAATCTTTGAATATCAAAGCGGAACGTCCAGGAATTATAATTTATCGGAGGGATCGTACAGGAAGTAAGATTCAGGTGGGCTCTATTGTGGATAGATATCATCCCGAAATTGCGGAGTTGCCGGATTTATCATCCATGATCTCCAGAACATATGTAAATGAGGTTGATATTTCTAAAATAATGGAAGGGCAACCCGTAACCGTGGGTATTGATGCTTTTCCTGATATATTCTTTACGGGAGAAGTTATTAATGTATCCAATATTGGTCAAAGTGTGCCGGGAAAAAATACAAAGGTGTTTGAGGTGGATGTGAGGATTTTTGAACAGGACGAATTGCTAAGACCGTCCATGACCACCAGCAATGCCATTCTTACCTCAAAAACGGAAGATGCGCTGTATATTCCCCTGGATGCTTTGTATGTTCAGGATTCCATCAACTATGTTTTCCTGAGCAGACAAAATGTTAAACAGGTTGTTGTGCCAGGAGATGCAAACGAAAATCATGTGGTGATTAAGAAAGGTTTGAAGAAAGGACAGCGAATATTGCTTAATCCGCCTCATGATGAGGCTGATTTACCCTTGACTGGAGAGGATATATTAAAGGATGAACTTTCCGAAAAAGCAAAAGAATAAATTATGCTAAAGAGGTATTCACATGATATAATAATAGCGGTTGAGGCTATTCTTGCCAATAAAGTAAGATCTTTACTCACAGCATTGGGGATCATTTTTGGTGTGGCTGCTGTCATCAGTATGTTGGCCATAGGCTCCGGTGCACAACAGGAAATCCTTGAACAAATAAAGCAGGTAGGGGTGAATAATATAATTATTAAGCCGGTTGTCGCCATATCTGATAATTTGACGGAAAGCAGTGAAGAGGGCGCTGAAGAAAAGAAAGGATATAGTCCGGGGCTCACAATTCAGGACGTGGAGGCTATAAAAACAATTTTACCCAGCATTGAACAGGCTTCTTCTGTGGTGGGTGTTGGACTGAAGGCAAGTCAGAAAGGTTTGGTGATGCCAGTACGACTCGAAGGTGTCAATGCATCTTACTTTGGATTGTTTAATATTAATATTGCAAAGGGAACTATTTTCGGAGACCGGCAGGAGGTGACCGCTGCACCGGTGTGTTTGATCGGGGATAACGTGCGTGCAACATTCTTTAATGATGAGAATCCGGTTGGACAAAAAATTAAATGCGGAAATACCTGGCTGAAAGTGATTGGTGTACTTGAAAAAAGGGATTTTACGACTTCTGCTTCTGATGAAATGGGGATTTCATCCTCTGATAACAAGATTTTTGTCCCCATTAATACAATGTTGATCAGGTATCAGAACAAAAATAAACTTGATTTTGATGAGATGGGACGAGTGATGCGCTCCGGTTCATCTTCTGAAGCAGCGAGCTCAAAAACAGTGAATCAACTTGACAAAATAGTTGTTCAGGTAAAGGAAACAGAACAATTGGGTGCTTCGGCAGAATTAATTCGCAGAATGCTATTGCGAAGGCATAATTATCAACTTGATTTTGAAGTGACAGTGCCTGAGCTCTTGCTGAAACAGCAACAACAAACCAATCGGATTTTCAATATTGTACTTGGTGCGATAGCCGGGATTTCATTGATTGTAGGAGGAATCGGGATCATGAATATTATGTTGGCTTCCGTGTTGGAACGCATCCGTGAAATCGGAACAAGACAGGCAATTGGGGCAACACGTAAGGACATTGTGGTACAGTTTTTATCCGAATCGATTTTAATAAGTTTTGTGGGAGGTCTGATCGGCATTATCCTCGGATTTTTGCTGGCCAGATTGATTACTGCATTTGCTGATATAAAGACCATTATTACACCGTATTCAGTGCTAATCGCCTTCGGCGTGTCGGCTTCGGTGGGTATTGTTTTTGGACTGGTGCCGGCTAAAAGGGCATCCGAGCAGGATCCTGTTGAGTCCTTGCGATATTAAATTGACAGACATCGCTTAGGGAAAATGAGGATAAACAACTAATTTTGCCGTCTATTAGATTGATCAATGGAGAAAAAAAGAACCCGCCTCAGGGAGAGGATATGGTACAAATACCGAATTTCAATTATCAATGAGGAAACCTTTGATGAGATCCGGTGGATTCGATTATCGCTTTTTAATGTGTTGATTTTTGTCTTTATCATCGTGGTTCTGGTGGGGGGAGGTTCAACGCTCATGTTCTTTTATACGCCCATAAAGGAGTATATTCCGGGATACCCCGATGCTGAGTTACAGGAGGAGATTATTTACAATACCATGGTAACGGATTCCCTGCGACGTCAGCTGGAGATCCACGATCAGTATATCAGTGGCATTAAAACAATTCTTGGAGGAGATCTGCCTCCTTCGTTCTATGATGACGAGGATACCACAGATAACGCTACATCCAGACTTCTGGAACGAGTTTCCTTTGACCCATCACGTGAAGACTCAATGTTCAGGGCTCAGATTGAAGAAGAAGAAAAGTATAACCTTCAGATTCTGTCAGGCGATGCTTCGGTGAACAAAGATGAGGAACTGCTTCTGTTTGCACCTATAAAGGGTGTCATCATACAGGCTTTTAAACCCGATGAGGGGCATTATGGAATTGACCTTGTGGCAGCGGAAAAAGAAAAAGTGATGGCTGTGGAAGACGGAATCGTGGTGTTTTCGGAATGGACTGTAGAAACCGGACATGTCATTCAGATACAACATAAAAATAACCTTTTGTCTGTGTATAAACACAATGCCAATGTGCTTAAAAAGCTTGGCGACCAAATCAAGAAAGGAGAAGTGATTGCGATTGTCGGGAATTCTGGGGAGCTCACAACCGGACCACATTTGCATTTGGAGTTATGGCAGGATGGAAAAGCACTTGACCCGGAAAAACATATTGTATTTTAATGGAAGAAACAAGAAAAAAAATAGCGATTCTGGGTTCTACAGGATCCATTGGGACGCAAACACTGGATGTGATACGTGAACATACCGATTTGTTTGAACCCTATGTTATTACTGCAGGAAACAATGCAGACTTACTAATTAAACAAGCGATTGAGTTTTCACCCGAGGTGGTGGTGATCGCCAATGAGACAAAATACAGATATGTGGCAGATGCACTGGCACATCTGCCAATAAAAGTATTTGCAGGAAGTGATGCCCTGGCTCAGGTGGTAGAGATGGAGCCGGTGGAAATGGTGGTGACTGCAATGGTTGGGTATGCGGGTTTACTACCGACCATACGAGCCATCAAGGCGGGGAAACACATTGCACTGGCCAACAAAGAAACACTGGTTGTGGCCGGAGATCTGATCATGCAGATGGCAAAAGAACAGGGCGTTGCTATATTACCGGTGGATTCAGAACACTCGGCACTCTTTCAGTGCATGGCAGGTGAATGGATAAATCCGCTGGAAAAGATAATATTAACTGCATCCGGAGGCCCATTTAGAACTAAAAGCGAAGCGTTCATCCGGGAGGTAAAGGCCAAAGATGCCTTGAAGCATCCAAACTGGGACATGGGTGCAAAAATAACAATCGATTCGGCTACCATGATGAACAAAGGCTTTGAAGTAATCGAAGCCAAGTGGTTGTTTGACCTAAAGGCTGAGCAGATCGAAGTAGTGGTGCACCCTCAATCAATCGTTCATTCTCTGGTTGAGTTTCAGGATGGAAGCATCAAAGCT
>JBFHER010000187.1:0-7277 GCA_041584055.1 Bacteroidales bacterium | reverse complement strand
CCACACTTCCACATTCCCACATTCCAACATTTCCACACTCCAACACTTCCACATTCCCACACTCCAACACTTCCACATTCCCACACTCCAACACTTCCACATTCCAACATTTCCACACTCCAACACTTCCACACTCCAACACTTCCACATTCCCACACTCCAACACTTCCACATTTCCACACTTCCACATTCCAACATTCCCACACTCCAACACTTCCACATTTCCACACTCCAACACTTCCAACATTCCAACACTTCCACACTTCCACATTCCCACACTCCAACACTTCCAACACTTCCACGCTTCCACATTCCAACATTCCCAAGCCGCTTTAAAAACCATAAATGTGAACAAACCTAAAGGACTCAAATGGAAAAACTGTCACAAATGTTCCAAGTGAATACATATGTGATAACATGGTACATGAATGCAAAATATTGGCAACGATAGAGCATGTTTTTTGATTAGGGATACAGTATTTTTAACAATCAAATAAACTATTTCACAAACAGTAACATGTGTTTCTGTATTGTTTGCTACACAGATCAAAAAAATAAATATGAAAATGCAAGGGTTTTTTCGTTACATGAAGCATCATCTAACTTCTTTAATCGTGATTGTCTTACTTGGTTTTGGAGTCACTGTTTTTGCGGCTGATGAAGTTCGGCAACAAACCGATCGTACAACGATTGAAGGAAGAGTGGTTGATGAAACCGGCGTTGCTATTCCTGGTGTTACAGTGATGATAAAGGGAACATCAACGGGAACAATTACAAATGTTGAAGGTGACTTCGTACTTGTCTCTGAAACAGACAAAACAACGCTACTGTTTACCTTTATTGGTATGATAAGCCGAGAGCTTGTGGTAACGGATCCAAATACAAGGCTGTTTGTAACCATGGAAGAGAACCAGATTGTTATGGATGAGCTTGTGGTTGTAGGTTACGGTGTACAGGAAAAAGAGAGTTTGCTTTCAGCAATTGACCAGGTTAGTGGTGATAATATTGAAAAAATGGGTGCCTCCAACGTGTCAGCAGCACTCAGCGGCTTGTCACCCGGTTTGCTTTCAATGTCAACAAGTGGACAACCCGGTGCGGATCAAAACGACCTATATATAAGGGGGCGTTCTTCCTTAAACGATGATAAAGCCCTGGTGGTGGTTGATGGTATTAAAATAGAAGGCGGATTTGAGTACATGGATCCTGAGGAAATATCATCCATAAGTATTTTAAAGGATGCTGCCGCTACTGCTGTTTATGGTGTTGAAGGGGCCAATGGTGTTGTTATTGTAACCACCAAACGCGGTCACAAGGGAAGGGCTCGCGTTTCTGTAAATTCAGATTTCACTTTGAAGCAACCAACGAAAGCGCTCGATTTGCTTGGTTCTTATGATTCTCATTATCTATACAATACAGCCGCTAAAAATGATAATCAGTATAGTAAATTAACCAGTGACGAAGCGCTGCAACATTACCGGGATCAGGACCTGCCATACTTATACCCGGATGTAAATTGGTACGATGAATCGGTAAGGGCATTTGCGTTTGCAACCCGTAATAACGTGACGATAACCGGGGGGAGCGATTTTGTAAACTATTTTACAACTGTAGGATATGCCTACGAAGGTGACGCCTTTAAAAATGGAGAATTCGATTTGCCTTACGATTCACAAAATAATTTCCAAAAAATAACCTATCGTACAAACCTTGATTTTAGGATCTCTCCAACAACAACTTTCAGAACGGATTTTGCAGGCCGTTTTGAAGAGCAGAACGAAAGTGGGGATCAATCGCAGATTCTAAATAACATGTTTGAATATCCATCATGGGGAACACCAAAGTATTACCCCTCAGATATACTGGAACAGTATCCCGATCCAAACCCTTTTGCACCACCTCTTGGTGATATCAGGTATGCGGGCAATGCTGAGTTTACAAATACTGATAATCCTTACATGTCACTGTACGGAAATGGTGTGAACACCCTTCGAAGAAATGTGCTGACAGCAAACTTCGTGCTAAGTCAAGAACTGGATTTTATAACGGAAGGATTGTCTGTTTCAGGTCGATATAACCTATCAGCCAATTACTCTTATAATCAATCTATCAATTACAGTGCGCAGTTGTATAATTTAAGCCCCGAGGGGTTATGGTCAAATCTTTCAAATGATGAAAATATACAGCACAAGGCGCAACTGAGTAACCAGTCCACTAATTCGAAAAGTGATCGATATTATTACAATGTACAGTTTGATTATAAACGGTCTTTTGGGAGCCATAATGTGTCAGCATTGGGATTATGGAGTAGAAGTAAACTGGTCTCCGGTAGCAATTTCCCGGATTACAAAGAAGACTGGATTGGCCGTACAACCTACAACTACAAAAAGAAATACCTGATGGAGTTCAGTGGAGCCTACAACGGAACAGACCGGTTCTTACCCGGTAATCAGTTTGGATTCTTTCCTTCTGGATCTGTTGGATGGGACCTGGCAAAAGAATCGTTTATAAAAGACAATCTGTCTTTTTTAAGTCAGTTCAAAGTGCGCTATAGTCTTGGTCAATCAGGAAGTGAGGCCGGTTCAACCAAGCGCATGTATTTTGGTACTTTTGTTTATGCTGCGAAAGGCGCAGACATCCCTGGATCTTCGGCGGATGGTACGGGTGATATGTATTTTGGACAATACTTCAGTGATCAGGGGGGCTATGTTAGGGAAGATGAAGTAGGAAACCCAAATGCAACATGGGAAACGGCCACCAAACAAAACTTAGGGCTTGATTTTTCACTCTTCAATAAACGTGTGACAGGAAGTGTTGAACTTTTTAATGAAAAACGTGAAGATATCTTTTTAGATCCTACTGCTACACTGCCTTTGTATTATGGTTCAACGGCAACGTTTAAGAAAGCAAATATAGGGCAGGTAAAAAAACAAGGCTACGAGGTTACCTTAAATTATTCTGAGTCTTTACGTAATGGATTAAGTTACTATGTAAGATTGACCTATGGCTTTAATGAAAACAGAATAGTGGTTGCCAGCGAACCTGAACAAACGCCGGATCATATAAAACAGGTTGGAAAACCGCTTGGTGTTTCTCAGGTTTATGTGACTAATGGTTATCTGAATAGCATTGATGAAGTATTAAACTATGTTACGCCCGATTTCGGAGGAACTCAATGGATCCCCGGAGATTTAATGTATGTGGATTACAATGGGGATGGCGCCATTGAGTCTGAAGGGGATAAGATTTATTATGCTTTGCCTAATCTGCCACAGCATCAATATGGGATTACCGTTGGGGGACAATACAAAAACTGGAGTGCAAAAATATTTGCTACCGGTGTAGGTTCACGTAATATCAATGCAAGCAGCTACCTTGTTCCATTTCGAAAAGAACTGGCTGTGGGTGTGCGTGATATACATTATGATTATTGGACGCCTGACAATTTGGATGCCAGTTATCCTACGCTCCATGCCATCAGTGATGGTTATAGCAGAATTGATCAGACGAGTACTTTCCAGCTGTTGGACGCCAGATATTTTAGAATTAAAAATGCTGAAATTGTCTATAACCTGCACATTAAGCAGAACCGCTATGGTATAGATCAGCTTAAAATCGTTCTTTCAGGGTACAATCTTTTAACTTACTCAGACATCGACGTGGGTGACCCGGAACTATCAGGGCCAAATAAATACCCGGTTATGAAACGATATACATTAGGAATAAAACTAGACTTCTAGCATGTTTTTGAAAAAATTAAATATTACAATAATGAAAAAATATTTATTATTAATATTCGTATCTGGCTTACTGTTAAGTTGTGAGGACTATCTTGATCAAAGGGAAGCCAGTGATTCCATTGATGAGGAAGAGGTCTTTGGCTCATACTACAATATGAGGCGTTATCTTGAAGAAGGATACCACAAGTTATTCCTTGTTGATGCAACTGAAATCATGTCGAGTGGGAAAAACCATACCCATGTATCTCAGTTTGGAGATGAAGGTTCAACCAACAGGGATCGAATCCCTGAATTTAAAGGTGGTAACTGGATGGAATATTTTGGTAAGAGTTATGACATTCTTGGCTACAATAATGGTGATGTTGAGTTTACCGCGCCTTACGTTCTCGGGTTTCAGGGGATTCGTATCGCCAACAGAACAATTAAGGAAATAGATTCACCAAAGGATATCACAGAAGAGCAAAAAGATCAGTTGCTGGGGCAAGCCTATTTTATTCGTGGGATGTGTTATTTTCAAATATTAAAACGTTTTGGGGGAATGCCTTATTTTACTGAGCCCCTGGATCAAAACGATTATTTGGGATTTAAACGGCTGAGCTATTACGAAACGGCTACAAATATTGCCAGGGATTGCGACCTGGCTTTTGAACACCTGCCTCTGGAGTGGGATTTAGACAATACCGGACGGCCTGTTAAATCAGCTGCGCTGGCATTGAAATCAAGGGTCCTGCTTTACGCTGCCAGTCAAACATACAATCCTGAGAATGATTTAACAAAATGGAAGAAAGCTGCCGAGGCTGCAGATGCTCTGATTAAATTTGTTGAAAATGTAGACCCTTATCACGAATTGATAGATGCTTCAAATGCAATCAATGCAAAGGTAAACAGCATTGATGATGACGATTACGCAGAACCTGAAATTGAGAGTATCATGGATTACCGAAAAATATTCCTGTATGTGAATAGAAGTCCTGAAACGATGTTTTCTGTTTATCGTGAATTGGTTCGCGCATCAGGTGGAAACTCATGGAAACGATACACAACCAATTATACCTACTATAATGGTCAGGACTATATTCATGGTTTTACCGCAACAACATCCGTGTCTCCAAACGAAAATATTGTAGAAAAATACGAAACAACGAATGGATTGGCCATCGAGGATGATCCTGAGTATAATCCTCAAAATCCTTACATTAAAAGGGACCCACGATTTTACAATACAATCGTGTTTAACGGAAGTAACTGGCCTATCGGAACAACGGATAACATTGTGGAGATGTATAATGTTGGTCCCGATGGTAAGTCAGGGGACGAAAGAACGGTTACCACAAAACCTTATCCCCACACTGGTTATATGATGAAAAAATATTGGGCCAAAGGAGGTTCAACCACAATCAATGACGGTGGTCCGCGTGAAGTGGAAATGAATATCCCTTTCTTTCGGGTGGCAGAAGCATACCTGAACTATGCCGAAGCCGCATTTGAGGCATCTGGCAGAGGGAATATCAATGCATCCTATTCCGGAGATGCTAGCGGGGCCGCTTATACAGCACTATCAGCCCTTAATAAAATACGCAACAGGGTTGGAATGCCAAACTTAAACACGATGTATCAAAACACAGGTGATTTCATTGATAGAGTTCGCAACGAAAGAGCAATTGAGTTTTGCTTTGAAGGTGGCCATCGATGGTTCGACATCCTGCGCTGGCATATGTTGGACGAAATAACAAAAACCTATGGCATTAACATTGAATGGAATGGCGACTTTGATGCATATCCAACCGGGTATAGGTTTGAGAAATATGAAATAGATGTTTTGGAAAAATCCTTTACAGAACGAAACTATTTATATCCTATTAACCCGCAAGAAGTATATCAATATCCTGAATTTGAACAAAATCCAGGCTGGTAGATAAGGTATTTTAAAAAATGTATGTTATACTAAAAATAACTCAAACACCTTTTTATAAGATGAACAAAGATAAAATTATAGGACTACTGCTACTTTGCTTATTAGGATTTACATTATCGGTAAATGCTCAAAACAATAAGCAAGCAGAAACAATAAACGTATCTGGTCGTGTGTTGAATGATCTTGGATATCCAATGGAAGGGGTTTTGATTTTAAATACTGCCGGTGTTGCTGCTGCAACAGATGCAAATGGCGAATTTAATATTCAATCAAAACCAATTGATAAGATTGCGTTTGAATCCGATGGCTATGAAAGGACAATCTTATCAATCACTGCGATAAGTGTTGAAAACGCGGAAGTGGTGATGAAGCGTGTTGGCTTTTTTAACGCAGATGACGCGATTGACATCCCCTTTGGTAAAATAAGCCAGGCCAGTTCTACTGGAAGTGTGATTCGGGTGTCAGGAGAACAAATGGAAAAACACCCCAGCGGACAGGTTTATGAAGCGCTTACCGGACTCATCCCCGGCTTGCAGATACGACAAACAGGATCAAGACCTGGTTTGGAAACATACAATGTGCGATATCATGGCAATGCAGTAGAGGTGTTAATTGATGGATCTCCAATGACTCAAAATCTTGGTTTGCTCGAAATTGATGAGGTGGTGTTTATGAGGGGAGCCTCTGCCACAGCTTATATGGGTGAAATCGGTGCCGGGGGTATTTTAGATATTAGAACGAAACGAGGTGTTGTTGGTCCACGTAAAATAAGCGTACAGGCAGAAACTAATTATGGTTTCCCAACCTCCATGGTTGATATGCAAAATTCATTTAATTATGCCCAAACCATTAATAACTCGCTGGTGAGCGATGGTTTGCTTCCTTTTTACAGCCAGCAAGATCTGGACGCTTATAAAAACCATTCTGACCTGATTAAATACCCTGATGTTAACTACCGTGATCTGGTTTACAGAGACATGGTGACGCGGCAGCAGTATTCCGCTCAGGTGACGGGTGGGACTGATAATACAATGTACTTTGCAAACTTTTCATACAATGGTTTACAGGGGCTTGAAAATTCTCCTGATCGACGATCTAACGAGGACTTTAAGTTTCGCACAAATTTGGATATCCGTTTAACGGATTACATGAAGATGGATCTGGGCCTGATGGGGTCTTACAGTGATCAGCATTCACCGCAATTAGGAACAGGTACCACCATGAGTTTGGTGAATTCTATACCCTCAAATGCGTTTCCTGTGATGCTTGGAGATTCAATTTACATTACATCCCAGCAATATGGCAGGAATTTGAAATATGAAATGGATTCGGCTGGTTATTCAGATCAAACCGACAGGGTAATGAGTATTAATCTGGGATTGAATTTTGATTTAAGCCCTATCACCGAAGGTTTGGCACTTAGCATAAGAGGAACCGGTGATGTATGGAACCAATCCCAGTTAGGATTGAATAATGATGGTGATGAATATGAATTGCTTTTTGTGCCCCAACCGGATGGCCGTGATAGTATGATTATTAATCAAACGGCATGGGACAGTCCCCAGTTGAGCCCAAACAGTCTGGGTACCTCAGTGCGTCGGCGTTATAACTTTTCGGGAAATTTG
>JBFHER010000186.1:0-7296 GCA_041584055.1 Bacteroidales bacterium | reverse complement strand
TAGTCGAATAGTCGAAAGGTTAAGGGGTTGGAAGGTTAAAGGGTTGGAGGGTTATAATGGGTTGGAAGGTTAGAAGGGGTTGGAAGGTTAAAAGGGGTTGGAGGGTTATAAGGGGTTGGAGGTCACGAAAAACGTGTCACGTGTCACGAAAAACCCTTGCTGCCGGGCGATTGCATCGCGTGGTATTTATGAAACATATTCCGGGCAGATCGCACGGATTGCAAATCCGCACTGGCAAAGGGATTGCAAATCCGCGCTAGCGAAATGTCACGTGTCCCGCGTAACGAACAACAATTTTTGAAATGTTGCTATTCACCTGTCATAAACCCTTGTTTTGCTAACACTTCCATTAGCATTTTTGAGAACGTTACATTGTCTGCTTTTTTATATCTCACATCCGTAAATACCTGTGCAAGTGTTTCCTTGTTGTTTTCTTTCACAAACTGTTTATTTTCAGGAAGGGATTCCTTGTGTGCATAAAACCTGTCAATTGCCTCTGTCGTATAAGCCTTATAAGATTCCTGATGCACCACTGCTTCCAATGGAAGACGATCCACCAGGTCAGGATTTTCGTCCGGCCAGCCCATTGTTATGGTGGTGACAGGGACCACTCCCTTTGGCAGATCCAACACTTGAATTATTTTTTCTGCCAGATAAATGGTGGTTCCGAGATAACAGATTCCCAGCCCTTTGCTTTCTGCCGCAAGACAAATATTTTGTGCCACCAATAAGGCATCAATGGCACCTGTCATAAAAGAAAGAAAGTTATCATATCCAGGTTCTGCATTTCGCAACACGCACCATTGATTAAATCTGTTAAAGTCGGCACAAAGTGTTAACACCACCGGCGCCTGTTTCACCATGGGCTGATTGAAGTGACATGCGGACAATTCGGCTTGTTTCTCATCTGATCTGTTTACAATGATGCTGTAAACCTGCATGTTTCCTGTTGTTGATGCCCTCACCCCGGCGTCAAGCACCTCATTAAGCAGATTTTCACTTATGTTCTGATCCCTGTATTTTCGAATTGTTCTGTGTCCTTTTATTAAATCAATCATTTTTTCGTATTAAATAGTGTATGAAGTGAAACGATTTACAAAGTTAAGAATGCTTTTGTAATTCGTAAACAACCATCGTCCTGTATTTTCCTTCTGTGCTCCGAAAGTCATTTTAAAATCCCGCACACCATAGGCTTGTCCAGGTTTTCCTCCACCCATAAAATCAAAAAAAGAATATTCATTTTCAAAAGTGTATTCAATGGCAGCCCAGGTCGCCATCACACTGGGATATAACTTTTTATAGGCCACATCCGAACCTGCAACATACCATTCGTAGACCCCTTTGCCTTTCTCCGTTACAAGCAATACCCCGCCTATCACCTTTTGCTCTTTTTTGACCAGTAATATCAGACCTGGTCCGTGTTTAAGAAAGCTTGTAAAAAAATGAAGGGAAGGCAAGGGTTTCTTAACCTTTGTTTTATACAGCTCTTTTAATATGGCATAAAAGTCCTGTACGTCATTTTCGGTAGCGGCCCTTTCGATGCTTACTCCAGCCGCCATGGATTTTCTTATTTGCCGGCGTTTGGATTCACTTAATTCCCTGTGTGCGGTTAAAACATCTTCATGTTCGATTCGAAGTCCAATGTGATTTCTGAAATTAAAGCCCTGTGCTTCGAACACCGGATATAGATTTCTATTCGTCTGAAGATTTCTGAATTCAATGAAAAAAACCTTTCGGGCCAGTAAGGTTTTTAGTGTCTGTAACAATTCAGCGGCGACATTCCCCGTCTCTGTAAAAAGCATCATTTGATTCCACACCACGCAGCGTCGGCCAAACTTCCCACCAATGGTTGATTTTAGAACAACAGCCATCACATAGCCAATAATTAGCATGTCATCGTCCCGCTTTAGAAAACAATAGGCATCTGCATCCTTCTGAGCGGCAAAAAAATTAAAGAAGCTACAATTCTGAAACGCATAATTGAATTCCGGCCTGTTTAACTCCAGGGCCATCAGTTCTGATTGCACATCTGCCGGCAGGATATTTTTAAAAGTTTCAGGCATGGATGAATTCTTTGCACTTGTGATTTATGGCTAACTGATCCATTGTAGACAGTTTCATGTGATTTTCAACCATCCAGATCATTAATGATGTTAAATCAACATTTTCAGACAATAATAATTTTCTGGATGCGTAAAGCTGCTTTGGATCCATCCGATATAAAACCTTTGCTTTCTCCAGTCCACCTTTTACCTGATCGGTTGATGTTCCAAAAGTATACACCAGGCCATATTTGTCTTCCAGCTCATTGGTATAACACCTTCCCACAGGATCAAAAAACACTGATGGAACGCCAAGCATTGCAGCTTCGGATGCCATGGTTGCACTTTCGCCGACAAAAAGATTTGCCTCCGCTAACAAAGCATGTAAATCCACTTTGGGACCATTGTACCTGTATTGTAATAATTCTTCAGGCAGTTCAACTTCCGAAGAAATAATCACCTTTCCAAGCGATCGGAGTTCATTCACCAATAATATTTTATCCTGTGAGCGTAAGCCTTTCAGAAACGTGTCGTGGGAGGCATTGTGACTAATAAAACGACAAATCACCAATCCATCCGATGCATTCTTTATTTTGTCATCCCGTTGAAACCATGCTGGATGCAAATAAGCCAATTCATGAAATCCGGGATACGTAAAATGCTTTCTACCAAGATCATAATTAAAACTTGAAGGGGTAAGATTCAACTGCGAACAATACTTATACAGAAATAATTGTTCCCTATTCTGCGTATCATCAAACAGGATATGAGGTATTTTCCGAAGGTGAGCCACATGCGCTGCATAGGGAGAAGCGCCACTTAGAATAATGTCCGGTTTATATGCTTTCGTCAGACTGTATAAGCGGACATCAAACTTTATCAGACCAAATATTTTACCCGGAACTGTATGCGCAACCTTACCCAGTTTATGAAATGGCAGCTTATAATTTTGAAGTAGTTCATAGGTAATATCTTTGTCCCTTGCAGCAAAAAGGATCTCGTCTCCCTGTTCAAAAAAATGTCGTGCGCAGTTTTTAAACAGATGAACAAAAGATGGATGACCTACATCAAAAAGAATTTTCATTTAAAAGCGATAAAAAAGACCAATACTCATTTGTTGTTTGAACTGCAAACGTGGGCCATTTCGCTCCCGTCCGTCCTTATCAACCCAATCAAACTTCGTATTATCATCGTATTTCACATGCACAAAAAAGCGCAGTGAAAAGACAGTGCTGAATGTATAATCCAAAGAGTTTTCAAAGTCCACATCTACATTTTCTGGTTTTTCAGTGTAGTTTGAAAATAAATATATTTTCGAATTCCATGTCAAATCCGGATTGATTGTCCACTTTAAAGCAGTCCGTACGTATCCCCCCACTTCCTTTTTACTCCTTTCACCCAGATCCAGGCCATACTTCTTCCGAATAGTCTCATCATCATCCACCACCAGTGTATTTTTATAGGTCAAGGGTGAAATAAACACTGAAAATAACTTTTTGTATTTGTAATCCATACCAGCCGAGAGGTAAATTTTTGCAGGAGACAAAAAGCCCGATATTGTAGTTCCAGATTTATCTTCCCCGGCAAAAAACTGCGAATTAATATCCAATGCGGCCGTATAGTACCAGTTTTTGAAAGCCTTGTATCCCACCTTTGAGTTTATTTGAAAGGCATCAGCATTTTTCTGAATCTTACTTACACTCTCATCCTCCACTTCTTCAGAATAAAAAAGAGCCCCGAGCTTCACCTCAAAATCATTTTCCCATTTCAGATCATTCATCTGATAATCTGCATCGAAATTTGTTACGCTCAGAATAGACACAGAGTTTTGTCCCCCCTGAGTCCAGTTTGAAACCAGGGTTTCTGTTGTATGCAGAGAGCTCAATCCTTTAAATGTCCATGGTTTCTCTTCTTCTTTGTAAGCTTCAATTTCGTAATTTTTCTCCACGTATGAATTTGCAAGCTCAAAGCCCAAATCCACCGTATTAATCAATGGAAGAAATACGGTATCCACCATTGCTGGGGGATCCGGCATTTTATCCCAGTGGCTCACCACAAGGTCAGGACGTTTAGAAAATACAGCCTGACGTGCTTTTGTTAACGCATTCCAGGCCCCATCTTTCAATGGATCAAGTGCGACCACTTTTTTATCAGCAGTAAAGCGTTGATGCTGAAATGAGAACAAGGAACCATCAAACTTAAAGCGTGAAGGCGGCGCAGGCTTAAAGGCCAGATACTCAAAAAGAAAGTTGTTTTTCATACTTTCTTTGCTCCAGTCGATGTAATGAAACAGGTTAAAA
Organism: Bacteroidales bacterium; assembly: GCA_041584055.1. Lineage (GTDB taxonomy): Bacteria > Bacteroidota > Bacteroidia > Bacteroidales > UBA5342 > JBFHER01. Next base: position 2,954 of record JBFHER010000186.1, on the reverse strand, counting down.
CTTGTTCTTTTATCAAAAGCGATAGCGCCTTCAACCATCTGTTGAATCCGTTCTTTATAAGTGAGCTCCACATCCATCAGGGTTTGCATGTGTCTGATATCAGCACTTGAAAGTTGAATCACTTTTTCCTCTTTTGCTTCAGCGACGGCGTGCTGTGAAATTGTATCCGCAGGCAGTGAAGATGAAACATCAAGGCTATCTTGTTGTAAATAAAGCATTTCATCTGCTCTCAATGGCCTTGCAAAAAGCATCAGAAACAGCACAAAGAACGGTAAAAAATTCCTTTTTATATTCAGGTTCATTCTGGATGTTAACATGAAATTATTTGTTCGTACAAATTAATAAAAAACCCTTATCATTCCCAACATTCAAAGGGAAGAAGAGCCGCAATTAAAATTATCTTTTAACTTTGTCACACCTTTTTAGTTATGAAAAACAGAAAACAAAATATTGTACTTATCGGAGCCGGCAATCTTGCCTCACATTTGGCACTTGCACTTCGGGATGCCGGATACGAAATTGACCAGGTATTCAGCAGAACTGAAAAATCTGCAAAATCTCTGGCCACGCGTATTGGTTCCACTTATACAATACATGTGAATGCAATCAAAAATGATGCCGATATTTACATTTTTGCCATCAAAGATTCTGTTTTACCTGATTTTCTTAAAACATTAAACGTTAAAAACAAGTTTTTCGTGCATACTGCCGGCAGTGTTTCAATGGATGTATTTAAGGCATACACGCAGCGTTATGGTGTTTTTTATCCCATGCAAACATTTTCAAAATCAAAAGCGCTTGTTTTTAAAGAAATCCCTGTGTTTATTGAAGCCAACAATACAAGGGATCTGGCATTGCTACGCGCCATAGGGACTGATTTAAGTTCAAGAGTTAAAGAGCTGAACTCCGAAAAACGAGAACTCCTCCATGTGGCAGCAGTATTCACATCGAACTTTACAAATCATATGTATGTGCTTGCAGCAGAGTTACTGCAACGGGCACAATTGGATTTTGATCTGATGCTCCCTTTGATAAAAGAAAGTGCGTCAAAAATTGAATCTTTGTCCCCGAAAGAAGCGCAAACAGGTCCAGCCGTTCGCTACGATCAAAGCATCATTGATTCCCATCTTCAGATTTTAAAGAACGAGCCTGAAACACAGCAACTATACAAATTAATAAGTGAGAATATCCATCGATTAAACAATTAAGCAATGGCTAAAAAAAATTTCAAAGAATTACTTCCTATGGTGAAAGCGTTTGCTTTTGATGTTGACGGGGTGTTGTCATCCAGTGAGATAACAATGCATCCAAATGGAGTTCCCATGCGAAGTATTAATACGAAGGATGGATATGCTTTGCAATTGGCCGTTAAACTGGGGTATCCAGTGGCCATTATCACAGGAGGTAAAACACGGAATGTAAAAATCCGTTTCAGGGGCCTGGGCATTAAAGACATACACATGGGGGCATCCAAAAAACTTCCGATCTTTGAATCTTTTCTGGCAAAGCATAATTTAAAGGCTGAAGAAGTAATGTTTATGGGGGATGATATTCCCGACTATCCCGTGATGGAAGCCTGTGGATTCCCTGTATGCCCGGCGGATGCTGTGCCAGAGATTCAGGCCATCTCAATTTACACATCCCATAAAAAAGGTGGAGATGGTTGTGTTCGGGACATTTTAGAGCAGGTGCTCAAGGCCCAGGGCAAGTGGATGAACGGAGAGGCCTTTGGTTGGTAGCCTATTGAGGACAACCCAGCCCTTTTCAGGACAAACACTGCCAACACAGTAATTGGATTCCACCTGTCTGCGCTTAGCGATGTAAGTGCCCTTGTTAAGAATCAGATCCAGGGAATAATTCAGACAAGGTTTTAAAAACTTCTTCCGATGTATATTCAAGTGGAAAAACCATATGAGGCTTCAGGTATTTTATTTCTTTTTCACTTATGAATTTTGCTGCACCACAGCCCGTAATATTCAACATAATTAAGGCATCCTTTTCAACATCACCATTGCTTACTGCCTCCATCAGGGAAGCTATTGCCACCGCAGCAGCAGGATCAACATCAATCCCTTCAAGATCAAGAAAAGTCTGACCCGCGATAAAAGCATCCTTATTGTTGATGTTGTAAAAGGTCCCTCCTGCATCTTTCATGGCGTCATATAAGCCGCCAACCAAACCATAGGGCGGTGTTCTGTTGGATAACACTTTGGCCGTGATTTCTTCCACCTGCTTCCGGGCATCATCAGCATCCATAACCGGCATGTGACGTAAATCATCACCCCAGGCCTGAGACATGGGGATAAAAGGTGCATTTTGGGAAAGCATCAGCTTCATTTTATTCGTTCCGAAGCGACCATCTTCCAACAACCTCAGATTGGCCTCCCAGGCAGCAATGGCACCTGTGCCGCTCCCTACTGCCTGAAAATAGTAGTCCGGAATTTGCTGTGTAAACGTTGCAGCTGACAAAACGGTGGTACCCATTCCATCCCGGCGGGCAACGTTTTTGGCTCCCCCTTCAGGATAAAAATAGGAGGCATTGCATATCAGATTTGCCAAATTGATGGCATCTGTATAATCGCTCCCTTTCTCCGTTGAAATTAAGCGAACACACGCATCAATCTCCTGATCAAACCACAGGGCATTCAGATTGTCTTCCGGAACAACCAGCAACAAAGGAATTTTATTCTCGCTGCAAACCCGGGCAAAGGCCCTGGCGGTATTTCCCGCAGAAGCCACCACCATAACACCTTCCATGTTATTTTTCCTGGCACACACAGAATAGGCTTCACATTCTTTGAATGAACCTGTGAGCATCTCGCCCCCCATTTCAGGCCAGTAACCACTGAAGGTAATATATAGATTGGATAATCCCAACTCCCTGCCCAATGCTTTGCTTTTGTAAGTAACCGGTGAACCAGCACCTTCCAGCACACGCTCAATGGGTAACCAAT
>JBFHER010000185.1:0-7320 GCA_041584055.1 Bacteroidales bacterium | reverse complement strand
GAAGTGGTTTTTATGAACTACGGTTACCATGATAAGGATTTTGTCACAAAGCACCATCACAAGAATGACCTGATTAAATATTCAACTCAGTTGTACCATCATCTGGCCATTGAAACCGATATTGAAGGGAAAGACATATTGGAAGTAGGATGTGGACGTGGCGGCGGATTATCTTACATTACAGAAGTATTTAAACCGAAATCTGCATTGGGCGTTGATCTTGATCAGAATGCCATTGAATTCTGCAACAAACATTATACACACAAAGATCTGAAATTTGCCAGGGGCAATGCGCAGGCCCTTGAGATGAAGGACAACAGTTGTGATGTTCTCTTAAATGTAGAATCATCTCACCGTTATCCTGATATGCCTGCATTTCTTAGGGAAGTCAACCGGGTTCTGCGCCCAAAGGGGTACTTCTTATTCACAGATTTTCGCTATGATTATGATTATGATGCCACCGTAAAACTTTTGGAATCCAACGGCATGACCATTAAGAAAACCAGGCACATCAACGACAATGTAATTGAAGCACTGGATCTGTCAGACGATAAACGAACAGAGCTTGTTAAAAGACTGACACCACGCTTTTTGCATCGAACAGCCCTGAGCTTTGCAGGAACGGTTGGCTCTGAAACTTACAATATGATTAAGGATGGTAGGTATAAATATTTCACTTACATATTTCAAAATGAATAGCCATGTTCATCCGCGCAAATCTGTGTACTTTAAAATATATGTATTCAAAAATAAATCCCAACATAACTGCCGGGATTTTGCACGTTTAAAGTCAAGGTGAATTTAGCCTTATTCAAGATAATTATTGATCAATCTCACCATCAGTTCATTCAAGTATTCCACTTCATACTGCCCTACCGTAGGTTCGATGTGCTCATCTCCGATACCGCTGTTATTTGTAATAAACACATAGGTTCCGTTTGTAACCATTGCCATGTAGCGCATGAGGAACTCGGTTTCTTTATCGATACCACTTGCAGTGATGGGGATAATTTTGATGCCCATTTCGCTTGCTTTCAGTACATGAGATGAAAGAGCAGACAAGATTTGATCCTCTTTGTGGGGTGGTGCATCAAGCAAAAGAAATAAGATGCGAGATGTGGCGCTGGTAGACCATTGTAAATCATTGACAGCAACATCTAGTGCTGCGTGGACTGCTTCAGGAAAATCGCCACCACCTCCTGCAGATTGTTCCTTGATGAACGATACGGTGGAAGCAACATTCTGAGTAAATGGACTTTTTCTTGTCACATAATCATCACCTTCATCCCTATAAAAAACGGTTGCCGTATTTATTTTCGCACCGGAATTGGCCGCTTTTACCTGATCGATCACATCAACCAGTTCTACCTTCAGATACTCAAGTTCATCCGACATAGAACCTGTGGCATCTACCACAAAGGCAATGTCAATCTTTGAATTTGTGGAATTTTCAAATGTACCTGGAACCGTTAAAAAATTGGTGCCCTTTTCGTACACCTTAACATTATCAAACACCTTGCCTCCCATCTGCAGTTTAAACGCATCTATATCAACATCTGAATGCGCCACCGAAGGCCACAATTCCGCCATCCCTTTATAATCTGTTCGCCCTTTAAAGAGAACATTCCCGCTCGCATCAATACATTTTACTTCTTCATTCACTATTGGATTTCCGGATTCATCCGTCGCATTAACGGCAAGTCTTACGGAAACATCGTAGCCCCATAGTTCCGAATAATTAAGCGAATCGTACCTTTGTATTAAGTCGATCCAGAATTCCCAGTTTGTCAGGTCGTTCCACTCGCCGGCGGTAATCTGACCGGCTTCAATCTGAATCGTACTGTCTCCCTGCCCACTGGCGCTCCCGGCACGGCCTTCACCGCTAAATGCATCTGAAAGGCCATATAAGGCCTCTGATTCACCGAAGCTTTCTCCATCACTGAGATTATCGTCGCAGGAATACAAAACAATTAAACTCAAACACAAGACAAAAAGACGAATAAAATTTTTCATTGGGTTAGAACATTTTTAACAAAGATGACATTACAAAGATGACCCGAATACGCATTTGGTTGCATCTCTGACAAAAAATCAATGTCCATCCAGTCGGTCAACATTATGCACTCCACGAACACCTTTAATTTTTTTAATGATCATGTTGAGACTTTTAAGATCGCTAACAAAAAGACTGATGTTCCCTTCAAAAACACCATCTTTTGAATTGATACTGATAGAACGCATTTTTAGCTTCAGGTCCTGACTAATTAACTGGGATATATTTGATACAATGCCAATGTCATCATTTCCGGTTACTTTCAGTGATATCTGATACTGAGAACCGGCCTTCCCTGCCCATTGGGCTGGCACGATCCGATATCCAAAACGACGAATCATTTGCGGCGCATTGGGACAATCCCGTCGGTGAATTTTAATTCCACCATTAATGGTTACAAAACCAAAGATGTCGTCACCATAAATAGGACTGCAACATTTTGAAAGAGCAAAGTCCACATTTTTTAGGTTTTGGTCAATGGTAAGTATATCATCATCCGTATCAGGGAACTCGTGGAGCACGTTAAAATTCTCTGCAGTCTTAAGTTCCTGCTTCTCCGCAATGGTTGTAGTCTCTTTTTGCTCGAGCGCAAGATAGGCATCCTTTATATCAGAAACATCCAATACCCCGTTGGCGATGGCCACGTAAAAGTCGGAAGTTGATTTATATTTATATTGCTTTAAGAGTCTTTGAAAACGGCCATCATCAATGGTTATTTTCCAGTTCTTAAAGCGTCTGAGCATGGTTTCTCGTCCTAACTCAGCCTCTTTAAAGAAGAACTCTTTTAAGGATTGTTTTATTTTTGTTTTGGCACGCGATGTGGTAACAATGTTCAGCCAATCCTGCTTAGGTGTTTGCTGGGATGATGTGGAGATATTTACCTGATCCCCGTTTTTGAGCTTATACCGCATAGGAACGTTCTTGCCGTTCACAATTGCCCCAACACATGTACAACCAACCCTGGTATGTATATCAAATGCAAAATCAAGCACAGTGGCGCCCAAAGGCATTTTTTTAAGATCTCCTTTGGGTGTGAAAACAAACACCTCTTTTTCATAAAGTCCCAGTTTGAAATCAGCCATCAGGTCCACAGCGTTCTTTTCTGGATTCTCAAGTATATCCCTTACATTTGCGAGCCATTCATCGAGTCCTTTCTCCCCTTTGATTCCTTTATAACGCCAATGTGCAGCAAAGCCTTTTTCTGCGATTTCATTCATTCGCTCGGTCCTTATTTGCACCTCTACCCATTTTCCACCCGGCCCCATCACCGTTGTGTGCAAGGATTCATATCCATTGCTCTTGGGAATTGACAGCCAGTCACGCAGGCGTTTTGGATTGGGTTGATACATGTCGGTAACCACCGAATAGGCGCGCCAGCAATCAGATTTTTCTTTTTTTAATTTGCTGTTTAAAACAATGCGGATGGCAAACAAATCATAAATATCTTCGAAGGGTGTATTCTTTTTTTTCACCTTATTCAGAATACTGTAAATCGTTTTTGTTCGTCCTTTGATCTCAAACTTTAGATTTTCCTTCTCAAGCTTTTCTTTCAATGGACTGATAAATGACTGGATATACGCATCACGGGATCGTTTGGTCTCGTTCAGTTTTTTCGCAATATCCATGTAGATTTCCCGATTCGTAAACTTCAGGGAAAGATCTTCCAGTTCTGATTTTATATTATACAAGCCAAGACGGTGTGCCAAAGGCGCGTAAAGATATGATGTTTCACGGGCAATCTTGACCTGATCATTCTTATCAAAATACTGCAAATAACGCATGGTTTGCAAACGATCTGCAATCATGATTAAAATAACACGAATGTCCTGGGCAAAAGTGAGGAGAAGCTTTCTGAAGTTTTCCGTTTCGATGGCAGCACTTTTGGAATACAAATCATTCGCCTTCACCAGACCTTTTAAGATATCACTGACCTGAGGGCCAAACTGTTTTTCGTAAAAGTCGTCACGGATATCATTAGATTTAACATAATGATAAAGCAAAGTGCAGATCACAGAGACCTTTCCCAACCCTATTTCAAACAGCACAATACGACAAATATCCAGGGTGCGGATCATGGCTGAACGACCGGATTGTGACTTCAGGTTAATCTGCGCATTCCATGAAATGTCAAAGGCTGCTTTTAGATCCTCAACATCTCCCGGTTTAAATAAATTTCCCGCCTCATCCAACAGAGACTGAAATTCTTTTCTAATTTCGTCTTCCTCGTCCTTCATTCCTTTATCTATGCAATTTTTTACGCTGTAAAGCTATCCATTTTTTGCCAATTGAACCAAATTACAGGCAGCTTTTAGGATGACTGTAACAACACTGAATGTACTTAGGTCATCTCACTTCCTCATACTGTTTTAATTACGAACATGGACAAAAAAAAAGTGATGTCGTTAAAAAACAACATCACTTTAGAAGACATAACGTTTAGGTCGTTTCTATTTTTTCTTAAGAACCTTGTTTAAAACGGTATCCTTATCCAATTTCTTGGTACAGAAGAACCAGTCTTTGCAATCAATTTCACTGTCTTCCATGCGGCCTTTAGCTGCTCCGCATGATCCAGCAGGGCCAATGATTACATCATCACCCGGACGCCAGTCGGCAGGAGTTGCAACACCAAATTCATCAGCAGCCTGCAGGGCAACAACAACACGGTATAACTCATCAAAGTTGCGTCCAAGGCTCAATGGATAATAAATAATTGCTCTGATGATTCCTTTTGGATCGATAAAGAATACCGCGCGAACCGCTTTGGTTGAATCCTCATTTGGTTGAATCATGCCATACTTTTTGGCAACATCCATTTTGATATCTTCAATCAAAGGAAAATTCACTTCAACGTCTTTCATTCCTTTGTATTCAATTTTTTCCTTGATTGTGCGCAACCATGCAATGTGACTATAAAGTCCATCAATTGAAAGACCAACCAGTTTGCAGTTTGCTTCTGCAAATTTATCTTCCATTGTGGCAAAGGTCATAAACTCTGAGGTACATACCGGTGTAAAATCTGCGGGATGACTAAAGAGAATAACCCAATCTCCTTTATAATCAGCAGGAAAATTAATATCTCCTTGCGTTGTAACTGCTTTAAATACTGGTGCTGGATCGCCAATTCTTGGCATACTTACTACTTCTTCTACTTGATTTTCCATGATTTTAAATAATTAAAAGTTTAACATTTATCGAAAGTTCCATTGATTTGAACTACAAAATCTTTGATGTGAAATCCATCGATCTCCTTATTTTTAAAATAATTCCTCAATAAATCATTCAATTCTTCATCCATATAATCCTCAATCAAATCACATTCAATGCAATATAAATGATGGTGATGATCTGTTTTGCCATCATATCTCCTTTTATCAGCCTCTGTGGTCACTTTTTTGATGATCTTGTTATCCACAAATGCTTCTAAAACCTTATAAATTGTACCAATGGCAATGTTTGGTTGATTTTCTTTTACATATTCAGCAATGCTCTCTGCTGTGGGGTGATTTCCCAACTCAAAAATCGCTTCTAAAACTGCAACTCTTTGGGGTGTAACTTTCAGCCCCTTTTCTGCAATTTTATTTCTCACTTCTTCTTTATTCATTTTATCCTAAATAAGAATTATTCTTGTTTAATAAAACGTGAATATAAAGAAATTGTTCAAGCGTACAAAACATTTATTTTATCTTTAAGATTTATTAAGCGTTGCGTCAGACAGACAATCATTAACTGCAACAAGGAAAGGCGATAAGCAAACACTGTGTTTAATACTTTTTATTAATTTACAACAGCGCTTTATAAAAAAATGAAATAAAAAAAGGAGCGCCATATGCTGGCACTCCTCTTTGTCGTGTTTTTCTTTCAATCCCTACTCTGAATATTCATTCAGTATTTCTTTTACCATTTCGGGTGATACGCGACCGTAGGTTTTATCACCAACCATTACCACGGGAGCCAGGCCACATGCGCCTACACACCGGAGACAACTAAGAGAGAATTTCCCATCCTTTGTCACCTCTCCCACATTAATGTCTAATTGCTTTCTGAATTCATCGAGAATGACTTCAGCCCCACGTACATAGCAAGCTGTTCCTGTGCAAATTGAAATGGGGTGCTTCCCTTTGGGCACCATGGTAAAAAATGAATAAAAAGTGACCACGCCATAGACTTTTGCAACCGACATTTTTAACTCAGATGCAATCACTTCCTGCACTTCAGCAGGCAAGTATCCAAAGCGTTCCTGCGACTTATGCAGCACATTGATAAGCTCACTTTTCTCATAATCAAAAGAAGCACATGTTTTCTGAATGAATTCAATATCCTTCCTTTTAAGTCTTATTGTAATGTTATTTTCAACTTCCATAACGACTCCTTTATCTTAATTTTCGTCTTCAATTTTTAATTTCCTGTCGAAATAATTTGTGTGCAATAAGTGATGTGCACGTTCGCTACCAGGCGTTCCAAGGTATTCCTCATACAATTTAATGATGGATGGATTTTCGTGCGACTTACGAATTGGCTTATTTGCATCCTCCCGATAAATTGCGCTGGCCCTTGCTTTTAGAATGGAACTGTCACCATGGTGCAGCGGCTGACCACCACCGCCAATGCATCCGCCGGGACACGACATTATTTCGATGGCATGGTACACACAAATACCTCTTTTAATACAGTCAAGCATTTTGCGCGCTTCCCCGAGTCCATGGGCGATACCAATATGAATTGGTTGTCCGTCGAAATCAATGATTGCCTGCCTAAAACCTTCCATCCCGCGAAGTTCTTTGAAATCAACTTTTTGAAGTTCTTTACCTGTGAACAACTCATAAGCTGTTCGTACAGCCGCTTCAATTACACCACCTGTGGCACCGAAAATAACGCCTGCTCCTGAGGATTCTCCCAAAGGATGATCAAACTCCTGATCTTTAAGAGATTTAAAATCAATGTTGGCGCGTTTAATAAGGTTTGCCAATTCTCTTGTGGTGATGGCATAGTTTACATCCGGATCTCCATCCACCTTAAACTCATCGCGCTGGCACTCATATTTTTTTGCAAGACATGGCATGATGGACACAACCACCAAATTTTTCCGATCAATACCCAGTTTTTCGGCCAGGTATGATTTTGCAATAGAACCAAACATTTGTTGCGGTGATCGTGCTGTTGACGGAATCTCGTTCAACTCAGGAAACTGTTTTTCAAAGAAGTTAACCCAGGCGGGACAACAGGATGTTAGAATTGGCAATTTAACAGTTTCGTCCCCTTCCAGGTGG
>JBFHER010000184.1:0-7331 GCA_041584055.1 Bacteroidales bacterium | reverse complement strand
ACCAATTAATAATACGACATCAGAAATAAGATTAATGGTTTACAATCATGCGATGGAATGCAATTTCCAAAATTCTCATAGAACTGCGATTGTAAAGTTATTTGATATAAATGGGAAGCTTGTACTTACGAGATCAATATCAGATGATGCAATCATTAACCTGAATCATTTGGGTGTTGGGATTTATTTATATCAAATAGCTTCGCCTGATTTTATTTCAACAGGCAAAATAATCTTACAAAATTAATTTTCATATAGAATTCCAAGGTTGAAAATGTTTCAAAGCAATACAAGAAACACGTTTTTTTTGTGTAATCTCTAATGAAAGTCTAACTTTTATCTTTAGGATTAATACCTTTGAAAAGTGAACTTTTGACCTTAAAATTGAAGCATGTAAATTCAGGATCTCGAATGACCTGTGATCACCACATAAATTAGGATTGAAAATTTTTGATTGAGTGATGAAATAAGTCCGGGCAATGTATTCATGAGAGGATCGAAGTATTGAATAAAATTATATTTTCGCGAAAAAAGTAACTTATGAATATCAAAAAATTTCTAATCTGCTTCGTTTTTGTACTATTGTTGCCGGCAAACAATGGCATTGCCGGCAAGCTAATAAATACTGCTGACTACCCTTACTGGAGATCGTTGGCTTCAAGCTCGCCCTTGTATGCATCAATGAAGGTAAATGCTGTGGAAATGGCAATCAATGGGCGTGAAACAAGGGATGTAATGGGCGGAGGGGCACTGGCGTATATCCTGGATGCCGAAAACAAGAAAATATACATTGAGGCAATAAAGCGAAAATTCGAAAGCAGAATCGCTGAAATGAAAATCGGCAACGGAGCTGCCACCTCATCAGTTCCTTCTCACGAACTGTTTTATGCATTGTTGGCATTGGATGTAATCCGATATGATCTGGATTCAGCAACGCTCCTAAGCTATGAGTCGATGCTTAAAAATAAAATTATGGATCTTGTCATTGGTAAGTGGGATCCGCATGGCTGGGCAATGCGCATGCTATGGTATAAATACATTGGTGATGAAACGAATTTTAAGATGGCAAAAGTCAATTTTGATATCGGTTTATCTGAACATTACATGCCTGATGATGGTGTTTCTCCCGCGGGTAACGGCTATTGTGTACAACGGTGGAACTCCATTGAACGAGCGGCTAAAAATACAACCCCTGATATTATGGAATACATGGGCTATAACGAGTACTATACAAATCCGGGAATCATTGGGCTAAAAGAGTTTATTTATGGGTATGCAACAGCTCCTTTTGGGCGGATTTTATTGTATGGCGATTCGCGAAATACTGAAACCCAGAAACCTTGGGATATAGAACCCGGAAATTGGATACTCTCTCCCCACATTGTATCGGCTGCCAGATTTTCTTCCAAAGCATATAATTATGCCATGTGGACTTTGCGTGAAGGCGCCGGTATTTCTAACGGGACCTTGAAGGGGCATCTGTCTAACTACTTAATTATGGCCGGAACGGCTGCAAATAATAATCCTTTGGAATTTAATACGGATGATGCGGTGCTGGCTCCCAGTCGTTTGTTTAAAAATTATGCCGCCCTGAAATCACAGGATGCCTCTAAAAATGCGCTGTATCTGAGCATGCTCAACCTGACGGGGAACACAGAATATCATACACATTATGAGGTAAATGCCATTGCTTTGGCAGCTTATGGTGAAATCCTTTTAAGAAATGGTGGTTACAATGGACCTGGGAATGATGTAACTGTGGATGGCTACACCGCCACGTTTGACTACATGCATTCAAATTCTGAGTCCTCCAGTTGCTTAATGATTGGCGGAAAAAAACATTCAGCAAATGTAGGACAAGGGATAACAGAAGGTCTTGTTGGACAAGGTGTAGAATATTTTAGAGGTGTTAGTACAACCGCCATTGAGGGAACACATGCGAGAGATGTAGTTTTCATACATGCATCGCATGCTACGAATGGTTATTATCTGGTGATGGATCATGTTTACACCGATAACGCCGCAGACAATGTTAATGTTATCTGGCATCCAAACGCAGGCGTGATACAAACCATTCTGCCTGAAGCACACTATTTTTCAGAAATCAAAAAAGAAAATGGCGCCCAGGGTCCTCGTTTGTATTCTGAAAATAAAGCATCGTTAACCACATTTTTAGGAACACCTCCTGCCTCTGTTGAGATAAAACGGACCGCAAATCAAGCGAAGGAATATTCTTATGCAGCAGATTATTTATACGTCAATTATAATCCAAAGAATAAAAGGAAGGATATCCTTACCGTTTTATTTCCTGGTGATAAAACCCACAAAACAGGAGAATTTTCCAGAATTTCTGCCGCTGAATATACTGGATGTAAAATTGTTCAGGGGCCAATCGAGGATATGGCCTTTGTTTCCGAAGGAAGGTCTCCCGGCGTTCAAGGAGGGAAAAAGTTTCAGGGAGAGGATGTTCTGTTCCGAACGAATAAAGGAAAATTAGTATCCTATTTTGTAAAAGGGCTTTCGTTTGATAATGGACAAAGTGTTCGTTGTGGCTTTAAATCGGATAAGTCCATTGCACTTTATATGAATTCCGCGTCTGTGTCTTCCGGGATGCAAGGAATGATTACATCCAGGGGCGCCAAAGTGACCTTCTATTATCCTGAAATACAATCGGTAAGTCTCAATGGAAAAACGGCGGAGATCACTGCCTCTGGTCAGGATTGGATCCAAATTCGAATTCCTACGGGAACGTTTACAATGGACATTGTTTCATCCCGAACCTTATAATCATGCGAGTTTTATTTGAAAAATCTTTAACCCATTAACACCAAACGCCATATGGATGGAATTAAGTTAGTAATAGTACTAGGGGTATTGTTCTCTTTATGGGGATGCAACACCAAAGAAGATCGTCAAACAATTGAAATCAAATTTGAGCTAAACGATGATGTGTCTCCGGTGAAAGTGCGTTTAAGTGTGGATGAAACCTTGCATTATGCAAGTTGGGTAATAAATGATACAACAACGCTTAATGTGGGAGGTGAGAATGAAGTGGATTATATTTTTAGAAATGCGGGGATATCAAATGTTAAATTAATGGCATCTGGAATAGCAAACGAAAAGTACAGCGGAGAAATTAATATCTCAATACCTGAACTTGCAAATCGCTTAAGAATTGATGGGATGCTTGTGGATGCAGCGAATCAGATATTTTTAAATGAAGATTCCTTGCGAATAGAATGTAGCTACTTTGATGGCAATGCTTACACGAATTATGCCTTGATATTAAGGCCGCCCTATGGTTTAATAGGCGATACTGTCTTTTTTAGTACACCGCTGATAATCGATATTTCAGGATTCGCAGATCACGCGATCATGGACTCACCCTGGATTAATTTTTATATTAAAACTGCCTGGGAAAATGAAGAAACTGTTTGTTTTAAATCGAATTTCTATGTACAAAACAGCTATTTTTATGACCGAATTGAACTATCATCAACGAAAATTAAAGCATCAAATATAATCGATGAAGGGGTGGATGAATTATATATTCTAGGGGATTGGAAAATAGAATAGTACATCCAAACTTGTCAGTCATGCAGTCGTGTTCTTCAAATTTACCTGGTCACATCATCCGTGAACATTCAAAGGCAACAGAAATTCCCGAATCGTGATTGATAAACAAGTTTGAGTGTAAAACAGATTCATTACTTTATGTTTTCCCGGGATAAAAACGAAATAATTGAATTCAGGTTTTCTTTAAGTTGCTTCAAATCATCATGTTTTATGTCACTATCCGATAAGCGCTTTATTAATTCCTCAGGAATTTGAGCAGCTTTGTCCTTGAGTTGCGTCCCCTTTTCGGTGAGTTCTATATGCACTTTTCGCTCATCTTCTTTTGACCGCTTTCTATCGATCAGTCCCTGTTTTTCCATCCGTTTAAGCAATGGGGTGATGGTGTTGGTGTTCAGAATTAGCGTTTTAGCTATGTCACTGACCGGAAGATTGCCATGCTCCCATAGTACCATTAAAACCAAATATTGTGGATATGTTATCCCTAAACGATCTAAAAAAGGCTGATATTCCCTGGTTATTAAGCGAGATGCCGCGTAAACAGGGAAGCACAGTTGATTTTCTAACTTAAGTTGTTCGTAAGTCATATGTAAAAAGAAATGTATCGCAGTAATTAATACAGTGATAAAAAATAAAAATGCTAAGGCCTGCAATTTAATTTAAAATTGTCTGTTTGTGGCATAAGCGATCTTTGAATTATTTCAAAGCCTTTAAAAATTCATCTTCCAAAGGTGAAACCGATGGGCCGAAATAATGCGTTAAAACACCCTTCTCATCAATAATGTATTTACTGAAATTCCAATCGGGCTCATGTGTATTCCAGCCATTTTTGATTTTGTCAGTAAGCCATTTGAAAACTGCCTGTTGCTCATCATTTTTGATCACCACTCCTTTCTTTGCAATTGGAAAAGTGACACCATAATTTAACTGGCAAAAGCTGGCTATTTCTGTATCGTTGCTTTTCTCCTGCTCCGCAAAGTCATTTGCAGGAAAAGCAATGATGTGAAATGAGTTTGCCTGGCTTTCATACAATGATTGTAATTCGGAATATTGACCGGTGTATCCGCAATTGGAGGCAGTATTTACCAAAACGACCTTTTTACCCTTAAGCTCAGAAAATGAGAGCGTTTTGCCGCTGTTTAAAACCACATTTAAATCGTAAAAAGAGCTGCCTGGCTCTACGTTTTGCGAATTGATTAATACTGTCCCGTTTTTACCTTTTTTTCCAATTTTCCGTATGATGGGATACATCTTACGTAGAATCGTTTGTTTGAAGGTTTCGTTTTTTTCTGTAACTGATTTATTTGTTTCCATTTTTTGTGTTTTTTAATTTTAAACGACATATTTATAATAGGTCATGCAAGATACAGTCGCATACGATGCAAATATACAACTTTTTATTTATATCGCAAGCGATATTGTTTTTTTAATCAAAGATTGATTAGACGCTAAGTCCGTAGCAACTTTGTTTTATTTTTAATTTCGTGCCGGTAATATTTAATCGGATTGTGGAATAGGATGTTAATTAACAGATTAGGCGAATATGTGGTGGCTCATGCATCTGCATTATATGATTGAATCAACGTTTGCGTTTGTAATGATCCTGCACAATTGCATTTAAAAATACCTCGGAGCGGATGTGCTCAAATTCTAGTTTATCCGGAAGTTCTTTAAAAAGTGGGATGCCCCCGCCAAGAAGGATGGGAAGTGTTGTAATGATGAGTTCATCGATTAAGTCAGCGGCTAAAAAAGCTTGCACCGTAATTCCACCATCAATGTAGAGCGAACGAAATCCTCGTTCTTCAAGCGCTTTTAAAATTTTAGATTCAGAACCATTTATAAGTTCTACCTTGCCCTTGCATTTCGGTGGGATTGTTTTCAGGTGATTGCTCAACACAAAAACAGGTTTGTGGTAGGGCCAGTCCATGTCAAATTCACTTACTACCGAAAAGGTATTTCTTCCCATAACGATGGCATCAATTTTATCCATGAATGCGTTGTAGCCCATATCATTCTGATCCGGGTTTGGAATTGAATTTAGCCATTCCAGCCCTCCATTTTTGTCAGCAATATAACCATCCAGACTTTTTGCAATAAATACGTAGTTTTTTGTCATGGGCAAGTAATGTTGAAATTTACGAAAGTGATTTGTTAGAATGCGTATCAGCTATTTCCGGAGTGACGCAAAACAACTGTTAAGGTAAAACAGAAATACTTACCGTTTTGTTGATGTTTTCACCTGAGAAATTACAAAAATAGATGCCGGTTTCAACCTTTTGCCCTCTTGTGTTTTGCAGATGCCATACATATGCACCCAAACTTATTTCCATCTCCTTCATTGTTGTTCTTAAGATGATGCGGCCCTGCTGATCGAAAATTGTCAGTGTCATCACATCAGAGGAATGAGCTGGAAGGTTGAAATAAACGCGTTCTTTTGCCGGATTGGGGTAGAAGCTTATTTCAGGTGTGAAAGGAGTTTGTTTTTGATCTGTGTAAAAATCATAGTTTGCTTCACCGGGTGTTCCATAACCATCTGCCACCCTCCAGTTTGAAACAATTAAGTTGTTGCCAAAAGGGGATAGGAGCGCTAATGTTTTTGCATCAGCAGCTGAACATTCAGGCCAGGGCATATAGGAGGAATAATATACAGAATCGATGCATTGTCCTTCGTTGGAATACAAGGTGATGTTTCCTTCTGTGTCGTTGAGCTTGAAATCAGTCTCCCCGAGGACGTTGTAAACGCGTGGATGCCTTGACACAAATTGTTTAATATTATTGCTCACCACAAGGTAGTTTCCTGATTCTAAAATGTAATTTTCAGGAAATATATACGGAAATAGTCCATTGTCTGAGTTAAGCACCCAGGCACCTAAATTCACATCCTCTTTCCCTGCATTATATAACTCGATCCATTCTCCGGAACTGCTCGCATCCCTTGAAAAGTAGTTAAGCTCATTGATCGTAACAAAAGGAATTCCCTGTACATCATCTTTTATAAAGATAGCTTTAATTTTACCTGCTTTTCCCGGTAAAACTTCAATCTCTGTAGTTGTGTCTTCCAATCCTTCCCAGCCTGAAAAGCGATAACCTTCTTTTGGGATGGCTGTAAGCTTTATCGGTACATCCGCAAAATACCTGCCTTGCCAGGGGAAAATGGTCAGTTCTAAAGAATTCAGTTTAACGTAGCCTTTTGCCGGATCATTCACGGTAATATTAACGATCTGTTCCTTTCCTGATAACTTAAACTCAAGTGCCAGCTGTTTAAACATCTCCGTATATCTTTTTGTTGAAAAATCCTTCAAGGACGCGATCCTCAGATCCCACTCCAGAGATGTTTTCCATTCCAGTGCACTGTTTAAAATGAGAGATGTTTTCCATTTGTTGTAATGGCGATCAATTTCATTGGCTAATTTATCTGCCTTTAGGTCACATTTATAGATCACATTTTCAGGCAGAAACTGAGTGTTAAGCAAATCAGCAAAGCGGTTTATAAAAAACGTTTTAAACGCATCGTTGGAAAGCAGCCTTCGAATAAATAAAGATGAGTAATACGGATTGATGTCCTGTGATCCCGAAGGAATTAAAACCTTGTTTAAGGTGGCATGCTGATAACCATTTGGATTATAATGTCCATAGTGATAATCCCCATGAACAGATAAGCCAAATCCACGGTCAAAATCAGTTGGAATCCATCTCCATTTACCTGTTTCCAGTCCATTGTGCCAAAAGCACTGATTTTTGCCGGGCCATTGGGTATT
>JBFHER010000183.1:0-7472 GCA_041584055.1 Bacteroidales bacterium | reverse complement strand
GGCATCCAGTCTACCGGGTTATGAGCATGCTGCAAAAGATAAGGCGATGATTCGTTGATCAAAGCGTTTGTATATAAATGATCTTCCATATTCTTAAATTATTGCACCTTCTTAACTACACCAAACACCCCAGTATCGGCGCAGCAGATTGATTTAACTGAATAAATGTGAGATGAGCACGAGCAAACGAAATGTATTATACGCGTACAGTAAACCTATCCATCACTATTGATTACAACAATAGCGATGCAGAATAGTTGAAAAAATTATGGAGGCTTTCATTTTCAAATCAACAGAAATGTCAGCCTGGCGCCTGTTAAAAAAAGATTACTTCAATACCAGCTTTTCGATGGAATCAAGTTCAGGTTTTCCACCCCGATGACCGCAGCCTGCAGCAAGGTACAAGGTATTCTTATAGTTTATCACCTGAGTACCATGTCGTCCCTGCATTAGTTTTGGCCCTTCGTGCCAGGTGTTTGTTTTTGTATCCAGGATATTGAGTTCATCGTGGGCAGGTCCGTGCGCAATGCTTTCACCACATACAACATAAATCTTTTTTCTATTCACAGTTGCGGTTACGCCAGCACGTTCGATTGGAAAGGGTTGTGACAGGGTGCTCCATTCTCCTGTTTTAAAATTATATACATCTACTTCCGGAACGGTAAGGTCAAAAACCTGCTTTGTTTTGGCGGAAGAACGTCGACCACCAATGGCATACAATTTATTTTTCACAACCACAGAATGGAAATGATCTCTTGCTCTGGGGGCATCCGGAAGCTTTGTCCATTCTCCGGTCCCCGGATCAAACACATCAAACCATGCTACATGACCGTCATAATGACCATCTGTTATACCACAAAGCACATAAAATTTATTTTTATAAACAACCAGACCACTGGCACCCCGTTGCCGATCCTTTGGCATTTCTGCTCCGAGCGACCATTCATCCTTTAGTGGATCGTAAATATAAAACCTGTCAATTCCAGGCTCATGCGGATACCTTCCGGTTTGCGCACCAACAACATATATCTTATCCTTGTAGGTCACTGCCTGAAAATGATGTAGTTCGATGGGTGGCTTTGCACCATCTGTCCAGGTGTTTGTTTTTGGATTAAAAATATTTACAGGCTTTATTCCCCGGCCCCCCAACAAATAAAACAACCCATCATGTTCAACAAAACAACATTCATGCCTGGCATCGGGCTTACCATTTGTTTGAATTGTTTCCCATCGCATTGCTACATCTTGTTGTGCGACCACTGGCATCATCCCCTGGAGCGCCACGATACAGAGCAATAAATATCTCATTTTCATTATTTTATGATTAAAAAACACAAATATAAAAAATCTTACCTATGCGCAGTCACACATGATTAACATTTTATAATGTTTTTAATCATAAAGCCACACAAAAAATCAATACTTTTGGATCCTTAAAACCTGCAAAAGATAGTGAATTTAGTTATTGATGAAGGAAATACGCGCACAAAGGTCGCCTGGTTCGAAGGGAATCGTTTAAAAGATGTACAAACGTATTCCGTTCCCTTTCAGGAGATTACTCTGGATCATTTTGAACTTGAGAAATGCATCAATTGCATTATTTCATCTGTCAAAAATCCAAAATCAGCTTATATTGATTTCCTGAATCGTTTTGCATCAGGTCTTTACCTTGATTCACAGACGCCCATTCCCATTCAAAACTGCTACCAAACAAAGGCGACACTTGGGAATGATCGCATTGCTGCTGCGGTTGGAGCATGGGAACAATTCAAGGGAAAAAACATCCTTATTATTGATGCAGGAACAGCCATTACCTATGAATATCTGACGGAAAAAGGTGATTATCTTGGCGGCGCCATCTCTCCTGGCATGTCTTTGCGCTTTGAAGTTTTGAATAAAAGCACCTCAAATCTGCCAAAAGTTGTACCTCAACGAGCAATTCAAATCGTTGGCAAAACCACTGAAAGTGCCATCCAAAGTGGCGTTATCAACGGAATATTGCACGAAATAGATGGGGTGATTAATAATTTTTTAGCCACGAATATTAACACCTCTGTTTTAGGTACCGGAGGCGACATCAATTTTTTTGATAAAAACCTAAAAAATAGCATCTTTGTACTTCCAAATTTGGTCCTAATGGGCTTAAATAGAATTTTACTATACAATGCATAAACTTTTTATCGCAATAACAATATCAACACTGGCAGTTTTCACCTCAGTAACAATGAGTCAAAACAGCACCAGCTCTCCGTACACACGGTATGGATTGGGATACATGAACAATGATGGTTTTGGCCTTAACAAAGCCATGGGTGGAACGGGATTTGCCCTTCGAAGCAACTCGAACATAAATCCTCTGAATCCTGCATCTTACAGTGCTATCGACAGCATGAGCCATATTTTTGAGTTTGGATTCATGGGGCAAGTGGGGCAACTCAGCGACGGAACGAGCAGTCAGGTTGATTACGATGTGAACATTTCAGAGTTGGCCATGGCTTTTCCAATTACCAATTGGATGGGCTTTACTGCAGGGATAGAACCAATTTCTTTGGTCGGATATGAATATTCTGTCAGCGATCTGGCAACGGATCCGGTTTCAGGAATATCATATCGCTTCTCAGGCTCGGGCGGTATCACTCAGGCCTTTGCTGGGGTATCTGTGAAGCCCTTGAAGAATTTATCTCTGGGTGTAAATGCTGCCTATTATTTTGGTTCAAACATTTATTACCGTTCCATAAGCTTTGAAGATAACCCTGATTATTCAAGCATCAATACCACGGAAGACATCAATGTGGGTGCAATACATCCTACTTTCGGAATACAATACGTGCAACCAATTGGAAGAAATTATAGTTTAACCCTGGGTGGGATTTATGAGTTGGAAACTGATTTGAATGCGACTCAAACCATAGAAACAGTAAGAACCGTTGGCGGGACTTCACAGATCCCAACCATCTTGGAGCAACGAACCAATGAAAGCATTGGAATGGGAATTCCGGAAAGCTATGGTTTTGGCCTTGCCCTTGAAAAAAACAATCAATTCACCATCACCGGCGACTACTATATTCAAAATTGGCAAAATGCTGAGTACTATGGAAGAACTGACACTTTAAATCAAAGAACAAAAATAAGTGCTGGATTTGAATATGTTCCAAATTATCTTGCTCAAAATTATTTTCAAAAGGTTCAGTATCGCCTTGGTACTCACTACTCAAACAACTATTTCAAGGTAAATGGAGAGGAGCTTGTAGACTTTGGCATAAGTTTTGGTGTAGGATTACCAAGACGCTATTCAAAAACCAGGTTTAACATTGCTTTTGAATATGGTTGGATGGGAACCAGTAACAGAAATTTGATTTCAGAGAACTACGCAAAATTAAGCATAAACTTTTCGATCAATAGTTTCTGGTTTATTAAACGTAAATTTGAATAACAATAAAAACAATTGCTATGAACTTGCAGAGATTTATTTTAACTACGGTATTAACGCTTTTTCTGGCATCAACATATGCACAGAAGGGTGTTGAAGACATGTCGAAATACGGACATGGAGAGGACAGTTCAAACTGTATAATTAACTTGTCACTATTTAAAGAATATGCCAAACAGAAAAATTATGCAGATGCTTTGAGCCCATGGACACTTTGTTACAACGAATGTCCTATTTCGAGTATTTATATTTACTTGTATGGGGAAGACATCATCAAATGGGAAATGAAACAAGCATCTTCTGACGAAGAAAAAGAAGAGAAGTTCAACAAACTAATGGGATTATACGACCAACGTATTAAGTATAACAAATACTTTGGTAAAACCAACTCAAGCAGGTATCCTGAAGGTTATATTCTTCTTAAAAAAGCACTTGATTTTTACGCCATTAAAGGCAAAACAACCTCCGGACAGAAAGAATCAATGGAGATGTTCGAAGCTGGCATTAAAATGATTGGAACCAAATTTTATTCCAGAAACACGGCAACTGTGCTTCAGTCTGTTCAAAACTATATGGGAATAAACTTTGACCTATACGCCAGGGATGAGATCAGAGGAGAACAATTAATCAACAACTATGATAAGATTCAGAATTACCTCAGTGCCATCATCCCACACCAGGACAATTATGCAGATGACATCAATAAAATGAAGGATATTTTTGAAAGTAATTTCGTGAACACCGGAGCTGCAGATTGCGAGACAATGGAAACACTGTTTGCTGCAAAAATCAAAGAATCTCCTGAAGATCAGGAATTATTAAATAAGGTACTTAACATGCTTGAAAAAACGGAATGTACTGATTCTGAATTATTCTACAGTGCTTCTGAGAGACTGCACAATCTGGCACCATCATCTGCATCTGCCTATGGCATGGCAAAAATGTATCTTTCCATTGGAAAAGAAGACATTGACAAAGCGCTTGAATTTTACAATGAAGCAATTGAGTTAGCTGAAGATGATGACAGAAAAGCAATGTATTACTACTCCGTTGCATTCATTCAGTTCTCTAAAAAAGCGGACTTCATTACTGCACGTAATTTAGCACGTAAAGCAATCCAACTGAAATCAGGCTGGGGAGACCCATACATCCTCATTGGTCAAATGTATGCACAATCGGCACAAAAGCAGCAATTGGGAAGCAAGGACATTGAGAATCAGGCTGGATTTTGGGCTGCTGTTGACATGTTTGAAAAAGCAAAACAAGTGGATCCTGAAGCCAGAGCAGAGGCAGAAAAAAACATCACGATTTATAAAAACTATTTCCCGAACAAAGAAAAGATCTTCTTTGAAGAAGGATATGATTTAAGTAAACCGGTGCGCGTTGGAGGATGGATCAACGAAACAACCATTTGTCGTCCAAGAGAATAAATGATAAACGCCGGGATTAAAAATATCAACAACAACTTATTCATTGCAGTACTCTTTTTGGGTACTGCAATGCTTTTTTTTACCCAATGTAGCTCCAGGGTAGAAGAACAAACTGTGGACGTGGATCGCTCCGCCTGGCCAAGTATTCGATCAACCAACAAACTCATTGTTATTTCTGATTCCGGCATGGTTAAATTCAGGGTTTTTGCACCTGTTCAGGAAATCTTTGATGTAGCTGAAGAACCCTATTGGGAATTTCCCAAAGGAATCACCATGGAACGTTTTAATCCGGGCATGGAAAAGTTAGCCGACATAAAGTCGGACTATGCACACTATTCCGTAAAAGATGAATTATGGAAGTGGGAAAACAATGTAGTTGCAACAAACAGCAGAAATGAAATTTTTGAGACTGAGGTCTTGTTCTGGGATCAGAAAAAAGAAAAGGTATATTCTGATGAATTTATAAAAATAACACTGAAGGAGGGTTTTCAAACCGGATATGGATTCGAATCCAATCAGGATTTTACACGCTACACGATTAAGCAATCGCAAGCAGAATTTCCATTTGAAATGCAAAAATAAATTGATTTACATTCCAAAAAATTCAACTTCATTCAGCTTACTTTCAATAATCCTTACTGCAATATTTGAATCTTATCTTTGCCTTTTATATCTTCATCCTAAATTCAGCACATGTCACCACTGTTAATCATCATATTGTCCGTCTGTTTTTCCGCATTTTTTTCCGGAATGGAGATCGCTTTTGTAACCTCCAATAAACTTCGCGTTGAGCTGGAGAAGCAAAAGGGGCGAATGGGTTCAAATGTGCTTTCCTTATTTTTTGATAATCCACAACAATTTATTGCAACAATGTTGGTTGGAAACAATGTGGCACTGGTTATTTACGGCATCCAGACAGCCCGCTTGCTTGAACCATTCATTTTACAATTTATACAAATAGAACTTGCGGTTATTCTTATTCAGACGATTATATCCACGCTTGTTATACTTGTCACCGCAGAATTTATCCCTAAAACAATATTCCGGATTAATCCCAACCTTTCATTGAAACTGTTTTCCGTCCCATTATTGCTTTGTTACATCTTGTTTTATCCCATCGCTTCCTTTTCTTCATGGGCATCAAAAGCAATCTTATCCTGGTTCAACGTTAACTTTAATGAAAATACAACCCAAACTGTTTTTGGACGAATCGATATCAACAATATGCTTGAAGAGTCCATCGACAGTCCTCAGGGAGAGATTGCTGAGGTAAATAAGGATGTAAAGCTTTTTCAAAATGCCCTTGATTTTTCAAATGTGCGGCTTCGGGAATGTGTGGTTCCAAGGACGGAAGTGGTAGCTGTTGACATTGAGGCATCCCTGGAAGAATTACGTCAAAAATTCATTGAGAGCGGCTTTTCAAAAATTGTTGTTTACAACGAAAACATCGACAATATTATTGGATACATTCATTCCAGCGAATTTTTTAAGAATCCCAAGACATTGCGCAGTGAGGTTCGACAAATGCCAATTGTTCCGGAAACCATGGCTGCCAACAAACTGATGCAGTTATTTATGCAGCAAAAGAAGAGCATTGCAGTTGTCGTTGATGAGTTTGGAGGCACATCCGGGATCGTTACGCTGGAAGACATCATGGAAGAGATTTTTGGTGAGATTGTAGATGAACATGACACCATCGATCTGTTGGCACAAAAAGTAAGTGACAATGAATTCATTTTAAGCGGCAGGATGGAGATTGATGCTGTGAACGAAAAATTTGGATTGGGTTTACCGGAGTCAGATGAATACGAAACAGTAGCCGGACTGATCCTTAACAAGCTTGAAAAGCTTCCTAAAGTCAACGAAGAAATTCAGATAGATCAGTATCAGTTTAAAATTTTGAACATTTCCCCTACTAAAATCGAAATGGTGCGTTTAAAACTGTCGAATTTCTAATTTAGTATTTCCCAAAGTCAAAAAAATATTTATCTTTGCACCGCATTCGTAAAAAGGTGCCATAGCTCAGTTGGTAGAGCAATGGACTGAAAATCCATGTGTCCCCGGTTCGATTCCTGGTGGCACCACTTTACAGAATAAGGAGGAGAACAAACGTTCTCCTCTTTTTATTTCCCAACCGTTAATTTTCCTGAACTCAAACGCTGCTTTATTGTTTCCAAAGCCGGCTTACTATCCATTTCTTCCGTCAGGTCAAAAAGTGATGTTTTTTTATTTCCAAATTGAACCAGGGGGTTTGTCATGATAACATCCACCATCTCAGCATTGAATTCTTTTAACAGCATTCTTCCAAAGCCATAATCTTTTAAATGTCTTTCCTGGTTATGCTGATATTCTGAATTAAACCTTTTCAATTCCAGTAGTCCTTCCAATGGTCCGGCAGATAAATGCACACAATTAATCACATACGATACGTCATCAAAACCCAGTTTCCCGAATGTATTGTACAAATCTTTTCTAAGGCTTCCCTGAATTGCTTTTTCCGGATATGTATTTCCAATGAATTGCTCTCGCGCTTCTCTCCAATGTATGTTCCCACTTAAGTTCATGGTTACAACAACCCTGTTTTCAGCGATAAAATGCTTTAGTTGCGGGGG
>JBFHER010000182.1:0-7526 GCA_041584055.1 Bacteroidales bacterium | reverse complement strand
TTGGGGCTAACTCATATTGGTTAGGAGCCACCTCGTTGTGACGTGTTTTTGCGGGAATACCCAGTTTATGAGCTTCTCTTTCAACTTCAATCATGAAATTTGCCACGCGCTCAGGAATGGATCCAAAATAATGGTCATCCAGCTGCTGATCTTTTGAAGAACTGTGTCCCATCAATGTACGACCAGTTAATGCAAGGTCAGGACGCGCATTATACAAAGCATCATCAATTAAGAAATATTCTTGCTCCCATCCCAGGTTAGCATGTACTTTAGACACGTTCTTATCGAAATACTGACAAACGTCAACTGCTGCCTTATCAACTTTGGCCAATGCCTTTAATAAAGGTGTTTTGTAATCTAAAGCCTCACCTGTATAAGAAATAAACACGGTAGGTATACATAAGGTTGTTCCTACAATAAATGCGGGAGATGATACATCCCATGCAGTATAACCACGTGCTTCAAAAGTTTGACGAATCCCTCCTGAAGGGAAAGAAGATGCATCAGGTTCTTGCTGTGACAATAATTTACCGGCAAAATTTTCAATCATGTTTCCGCCATCACCAAACTCGATGAAACCATCGTGTTTCTCTGCGGTTCCATCTGTCAATGGTTGAAACCAGTGTGTGTAATGGGTGGCACCTTTTTCAACTGCCCAGGTTTTCATGCCTGCTGCAACACTATCAGCCATCTTTCTCTCGATGGCAGTCCCCTTATCCAGGGCTACTAAGACAGCTTTGTAAGCGTCTTTCGTCAGGTAACTACGCATTGAACTTTGATCGAAAACCAATTCACCATAATAATCAGTCACCTTCTTTGAAGGTAACTTTACTGCCACAGGCTCCCTTTTAAAGAGCTCATTTAAAGCCTGAAATCTTAAAGTAGACATAATTTATAATTTTAGATTTTTAATTTTGTTCTTATTCTCGCCTAAAAATCGAACGCAAAGATTATTACTTTTTGTTAGATATGCAAATATTAGGGGTTGTTTTTTGTTTTTTATCATTTTTTACACTTTAACCCCTCAAATAACAATGTATTTGTCAGTTTTATGCCATTTTTTACGCTATAATTGAACATTTATCCATCTATAATTCCAAATCAAGGGGAAATGAATCAACATGCACGCTCAAAAAAGCCAAATCCTTTTTAACATTTTGTTACAAATACAACAGCATTACGACCATGTGTGTTCATAAGAAAGCATATGCAGCCATTTTGTCAAATGCATATACACTCACAAAAAAACAAACTTCACAAGATAAGAGGAAATACTTTGTTTACTTAATTCTTTCTGGCGCGAAAGACAAGGGCCTGGGCATGATTGTCCAAACTGCACTTATTAAATCCACCCCAAAACTGTAAATTATCGAAACCGGCCTTGTACAAGCATGCTTCAAGCTGTCGCTTTCTCAAGGGTAATAATTCAACAGAATTATTCAATACCTGTTCTGTTTCTTTAATATGCAATTCAGTGTTAAAATCTATCCTTGTATTATTGGACTTAAAAGTATAGTTCCTTTTAAATTGTATGTGGGGATTATCAATGGTGGGCAAAAAATCAATGCTCTGATCCAGTATTCGATCATAGTTTATAATTTGCCCAAGGAAATGTCCCTTATTTTTAAGGATTTTATATACAGATGAAAAAAAGTGCTGTATTTCACGTTCAGAATTTAAATGAACGATTGTATTTCCGTAACAAGTAAGCAAATGAAACGAATTTTCTGAATATTCAGATTCTAGATCCAACATATTACGTACATTAAACAACCTGTCACTGCCTACCCATCGCCGGTTGGCAATCTCAATCATCTCCTCATCCAAATCAATTCCACGAGCGTCAATGTTGTGCTTCTGCATTTCCATCACAAGATTTCCTGTTGCGCACCCAACATCCAACATTGTTTTCTCTGACCCAAATGAATCTAAATCATCCAAGGTAAATTTCACCTGTGCCGGGTTCAAAGGAAAAACCTTATCATATACCGGAGCCATGGAGCTATAAAATATCATAACAATTTATTAAGAGGCCTAAATTTAGGCACAAAAAAAGCGGAAACCAATGGATTCCGCTTAGATAATCATAAATTCATTTCTTTCTAATAGAACACAGACCTGTTGTCTTCAATATCTGCATTTTTTAACAAGGCATTGTAAGCCTCATCATATTGCATGATACGATAGTTATATGACTGAGCCAAAGTTCTTTTTTCAGATTCAATATCCGTACTCTCAGAAACAACATCTTCAGAAACAACACGGAAAACATAAACCCCGGTCAATCCTTCTACAGGTGCAGAAACTTTATCCTTATCAGCCACAAGAACAGCACCAACCAGTCCCGGTTCGTAACCTGCACCCTGTACATAAAAAGAACTATAAGAGATATTATCACCTGTTTTAACAGTTTCTCCCATTTTTTGAGCCAAAGATGAAAGCGTCTGACTTCCGTCCTTTGCCTTATTAATTTCAGCGATAATTGCTTCAGCCTGCTTTTTCTTCAACACTTCTCTTTGAACAATGCTTTTTACTTCACTAATAGGTTTAATTCCTTCCTCCTTAATTTCTGTAAGCGCAGCAATGATAAACTGATCCTGATATTCAAAGATTTCAGAAAGACTACCCACTTCCGAGTTATAAGCCCACCGAATGGCGTCTCTTGAATTTTCAATACCATTTACTTCCCGTTGGTTTTTGCTCAGGTTGGCACCATCCATTAGATTGTAGCCTTCTTTCTTCACACCTTCAAGGAACTTCTCATATGTATTGTTTTCACCAACAAACTTACTTGCCTGTGCATAAATGTTACGATAGGTATCTGTTCCTGGTTCAACTTTTCGGGTAATCGTTGCCAGTTGTACTTTATCTGACTTTCGACTAACATCATCCAGTTTTACAATATGAACGCCTGATGGTGATTCCAACTTCAGAATGCTGCCTTCATTGTTCTCAAAGCACTCAACAAACACCTCTCCTTCTTCCATCCATCCTAACTCACCACCATTGGGGCCTGACTGCGTGTCTTTTGAAAACTCAGGAGCAAGGGTTGCCAATTTGCCTTTTGATTTTGAGATTACCTCATACAAACTATCAGCCAATTCAGCAGTTCTTGCCGGTGTTGCTTCACGAATTAAGATGTGACTTACTTTCACTGAATCGGGACGCTTTTCTTTTGCAGCATACTTCACCAGTTTATATGTTTCATCTTCGAAGTAAGGCCCATACACGGAACCAACCTCCTCAGCATCAATAAACGCTTTTAAACGCTCTTCAACATCCGCTGCAGGAACAAACAATCCATCCCATACATCATCTGAATTCAAACGAATGTATTGCATCAATTCTGCAACGTCGTTCATTTTTTCAACCGTGGGTACAATTTTAGTGATCCATTCTTTTACCGCCAGATTATCCTGATCAGAAGAAACGATTGGGAAGCTAATATATTTTATAGAACGACTTTCCTCCTGTTTGAACTGATCTTTGTGTGCATTGTAGTATGCCTTTATCTCGGCATCTGTTGCCTTAACAGTACTATCTGAAAATGACGCATATGTTTTACCGAAAAACTCAATATTACGGGAAACCTTTTTCCCCTGTAAAGGTTTTTCAGCTTCTTTTGAATTAACATAAAGTCCTTTGGAGATCAAGGTATTGTATTTCTCCATCTTACGTCGGTTGACAATTTCCTGCTCCATATACAACCACCATGCCCGACCCTGTTCGTTCTGATCCAGTGTTTTAAGGAACTGCAGAATCATTGCTTTGTCAACAGATCCTGTCTGAGGGTTTCCAAACAACTGACGAACGATTGGATGCGGATTATTTCCCTGCACCATGTCGAATAATTCGTCGTCACTTACACTTATACCAAGATCGTCGTATGCTTCCATCATCACATTCTCACGCACGATATTGTCCCACACATTTTGACGCACCTGCTCAGAGGTTTCAGCATCCAGTGATGCAGATTGCGCATTCATTTTATAGATCTCGGTAAGCTCTTCAATCTTACTCATAAAGTCGGTGTAAAGGATGTCATTTCCTTCTATGGTTGCGATATCCATAGAGTTACTCTTTCCGGACTTTAAAAAATCACCCAAAATAAAGGCAGCCAATGAGACACCAATAATCACCATTAACAGCACTCCTCTATTCCTAATCTTCTGTAATGTAGCCATTTATAATTGTTTCTTTTGTTTTTAACGATTGGATCCAAAATTCAGGCTACGAATATACAAATTTTAGGTAAGTAACAATATGTAATGGTGGAAATTATTGGGTATTTTAGAGCATATCCTCTGTGTCCCCTGCGTGCCTGGAGCACTTTATGTCCTTAAAGTCCATAAAGTGCAATGTGCGAAGCGCTTTAGTACCTGACAATAATATACGTTAATACATACGCATCAGGAATAATTTCAAGATATTTAATCCGCACAAAACAAAGAAATCAAGGTGGCATGGCTGTTCAACTCTTAAAAAAAGGAGAGTTCTTGAATTAGGGGCGAAAAATAAGGATGGGTACGCAATTGTATTAGGTTTCAGGCTGAAAAGTAAATTGTAAAGACAAGGGGACAGACTTCTTGATCATCGTTTCGTTCAATAAAACCGAACAAGCCCAAATCATTTACAGGGACAGGTGGCAAATAGAAACTTGCTTCAGAGCTATCAAAACCAGCGGCTTTGATATTTAAAAGAAGTACTTGCAGCTATTGAACGAATTGAAAAGTTAACCTTGTTTGTAATGATAGCATTTGCATGGTGCTACAAAACCGGAATTTTCATAGACGAGAATATAAAAAAGATCTAAATCAAAAAACATGGACGAAAAGCCAAAAATATTTACCAATGTGGCCTATCATACATTGCAAACATTCTGTTAAACACTAATAATCAATCCAATATAAATGTGTTTAGTTTTTTGTCATGTACTTACACGGCAAATTGCCTTTGCTATTTCCTATAGTTAGGAAGTTCCCTACCCTATCAAACATCTAATATTCTAAGCACAAGTTCTCGGAAACTTAACGAGTTGACTTGCTCAACTCCTTCAATAAAAGGCTCTATTAGGGCATGACAGAGACTGTAACATGAATGAAATTGTTATTTCACCCAATAGTAATGTAATCGTAGCTGTTCTGCCAACTCAAATAGCTTTGTTTGCACAAAATATAAAATTAAACATATCATGAAGAAAGGATTATTTTTTCTATTTTTTATCTCACTTGGGGTGTTGTTCAATGCATGTACAGAAGAGAATGGCACAGATGAAGAATTCGATACAGGAAATGTACTGGTAGTAGAAAACATTTCAGAGAACACAACTTGGACAAAGGACAAGGTTTATCAGTTAGGTGGACGAATTACCGTATTAGATGGTGTCACTTTAACCATTGAAGCAGGAACGGTAGTAAAAGGAGAAGTTGGAACAGGTGCCAATGCAACCGCACTTTTGATTGCTCGCGGAGGAACACTTTTGGCTGAAGGCCAAGCAAATGCTCCTATTATATTTACTACTGTAGCAGATGAAATTACGCCAGAAGACATTGCAGCGGGTAATTTTGGAAGTCCAAACCTCGACCCTGATATCAATGGCTTGTGGGGTGGTGTCATAATATTGGGGAAAGCACCCATCTCTGCTTCTAATGAAGATAAGACGGCAGATGCGAGCGAAGTACAAATCGAAGGTATTCCAACGTCAGATTCCAATGGCTTGTACGGAGGAAGCATTGCAAACGACAACTCTGGAATAATAAAATACGTTTCAATTCGTCACGGTGGTACAAACATTGGTTCGGGTAATGAAATCAATGGTCTTACACTGGGTGGTGTTGGTTCAGGAACAATCATCGAAAATGTAGAGATTGTATCAAATCAAGATGACGGTGTTGAGTTCTTTGGTGGGACTGTAAACATTAAAAACCTCGTTTCATGGAACGTTGGCGATGATGGTGTGGATACCGACCAATCCTGGTCAGGCACACTGGACAACTTTGTTGTTATTACGCCCGGTGGTCATAGCTTCGAATTGGATGGTCCTGAAGGATCTATGGCTGCAGGTCATATCATCAAAAACGGTACAATCGTTTGTTCTGATGAAGAATACGAAAGAGAGTCAGAAGACCTAATTAACACTGATGCCAACTCTATTGTTAGCTTAGAAAACCTATTTTTCACAGGCATTGTTGAAGGACAAGTAATTAACAGAGTAGCATTCGACCCTGGCGTTGTTAGCTTTACAAACATTGAGTTAAATCTTGATGAAGCAGATTTAGCAAGCCATGTGAACGGCGATGTTCCCGAAGGAGTAAGCGCAGTAAGTTCGGCTACAGTAGGTGCTGATGTATCCGTTTTTGCTTGGACTTGGGCTTCAAAAGAGGGAAAACTCGCTGGATTATAAAATACAACTTATCATATTATTACAAAATTGAATGATGAAAAAACTCGCAGACGTACGTCTGCGGGTTTTTGAACTTAAAGCAACAACAGTATTATGCTACTTAAAAAGATTCTTTTGACCCTTGTTTTTGCGTGGTTTATTCTCGCGGTCGCTTATTCTCAAACAGGATTAATAAAAGGGAGCGTTTTTGAAGATGCTACAAATGAACCATTACCTTACGTAATGATATATGCAGATGGAACCACCTTGGGCACGACCTCAGATTTGAATGGGAATTTCTCACTCGAATTGCCTGTAGGAAACTACACTGTCAAAGTTTCCTTTATTTCGTACCAAACAATTATTATCGAAGATCTAGAGATCGAAGCAGGAATGGTACAGGTTTTCGACAATTTACGCTTGGTTGAAAATACAATTAGCCTGGAGGATTTCGTGGTGAGTGCAACACAAGTCCGCACAACAGAGGCGGCTTTGCAATCCTTAAAACGAAAATCAGCCGTGATGATGGACGGAATATCATCCATGAAGATACAACAAATTGGAGATGCCAATGCTGTTGAAGCCGCCAAACGCGTAACAGGGGTAACCATCGAAGACGGAAAATACGTATACATTCGAGGTTTAGGGGATCGCTATTCAAAAACATCTCTTAATGGTGTTGATATTCCGGGACTTGACCCTGATAAAAACAGCCTTCAAATGGATATCTTCCCGACAAACCTGATCAATAACCTCATGGTAAGTAAAAACTTCACGGCAGACTTACCTGCCGATTTTACCGGTGGCTTATTAAATATTGAAACAAAAGATCTTCCTGACAAACGCATCGTTAGTGTTTCTGTGAGTACCGCATATAATCCTGATGTTAACTTAAACAATGATTTTCTTGCCTACAACGGTGGAGGAACCGACTTCCTTGGTTTCGACGATGGTACTCGCGCCCTGCCATCAGGAGCAGATTCTCGAAATATCCCTTCCCCTTTTAGTGGTCATTCACAAGAAGATGTAACATCATTTATAAAAAGCTTCAACCCTACATTAGGAGCAGAACGACAAACAAGCTATCTTGATTTTAGTGCCGGATTTTCTCTTGGAAATCAGATCAATTTAAACAAAGACGGCA
>JBFHER010000181.1:0-7618 GCA_041584055.1 Bacteroidales bacterium | reverse complement strand
GATTTCATATGACAGATTTTTAGATTAACGAAATTAAAGTAAGCAAATCTGAGGGCTATTTCAGATGATAAGTGTCATGAAAATAACTCCCTGAACTAAGTATTTCTTGTGGAGGTTTTAGGGAGACTCTTTTTTATGGGTGCTTTCCAGTTCTAATGTCTTTCTATAATTTGATTTACATCAGCAAAGACAAAAGCTTCAGACCAACTTCATCAAACTTCACTGTGACAGGTTTTAGTTCGGATAACTCTCTGAATTTCTGTCTTTTCTTGCCATAAAAAACAGATAAAATATTTTTCAGATTGACAAAATATGGTATCTTTGCGCCGCGATTTATAAATATAATGTCTAACTTATTAGTTTTTAGAAGAGTAAAGGGAATTTATCATGGCTGAAAAAGAAACAAAAAACCTGGAAAACCAGGAGCCTGTAGAAGAGGTAAAACAAGTAGAAGATGCTCAACAGGAAGAAGTTGTTGAAGCAAAAGAAGAGGTGGTTGAAGAAGTTGTTGAGGAAGTAAAAGAAGTAGCAGAAGATGTTGCTGAAGAAGTAGTGGCGGAAGAACCTGCTGCTGAAAAAGAAGAAGTTGCGGTTGAGGCTGCACCTGAGGTTGTTGCTGAAGCAAAACCAAAAACAAAAAAAGCTGCGCCTGAAACAGCATCCAACGAAGAAGCTGGAATCGTAGATTTCGACTGGGATGCATTTGAGCAGGGAGATGAGTATCAAGGCAAAGAAAAAGCTGCACTCGAAGATCTTTATTCAAACACATTGTCTACAGTTGCTGAAAAAGAAGTTGTAGACGGAACTGTGTTAAGCATGAATAAGCGTGAGGTTGTTGTAAATATTGGTTTCAAATCAGACGGTATTGTTAGTTTGAACGAATTCCGTTACAACCCTGACTTAAAAGTGGGCGATACCGTTGAGGTTTACATCGAAAATCAGGAAGATGTAAAAGGACAGTTAGTATTGTCACACAAAAAAGCACGTGCGCTCCGTTCATGGGATCGTGTAAACGAAGCATTGGCGAAAGATGAAGTGATTAAAGGTTTCATCAAATGTAGAACCAAAGGTGGTATGATTGTTGACGTTTTCGGAATCGAAGCGTTCTTGCCAGGTTCACAAATTGATGTGAAACCAATTCGTGATTATGATATCTACGTTGGTAAAACAATGGAATTCAAAGTGGTTAAAATCAACCAGGAGTTCCGTAACGTGGTTGTATCGCACAAAGCGCTTATTGAAGCTGAGCTTGAAGAACAAAAGAAACAAATTATCGCAAAACTCGAGAAAGGTCAGGTACTGGAAGGTACTGTGAAAAACATTACTTCTTATGGTGTGTTTATCGACCTTGGTGGTGTGGACGGATTGATCCACATAACCGATCTATCATGGGGTCGCGTTTCTCATCCAGAGGAAATTGTTCAGTTGGATCAAAAATTGAACGTTGTAATCCTTGACTTTGATGATGACAAAAAACGGATTGCACTTGGTCTCAAACAATTGACGCCACATCCATGGGATTCACTGGATTCAGAATTGAAATTAGGCGACAAGGTGAAAGGAAAAGTGGTTGTATTGGCTGACTATGGTGCGTTTGTTGAAATCGCAACCGGCGTTGAAGGTTTGATCCACGTTTCTGAAATGTCATGGAGCCAACACCTGAGAAGTGCACAAGACTTCCTGAAAGTGGGTGATGAAGTAGAAGCTGTTATCTTAACATTGGATCGTGAAGAGCGTAAAATGTCTCTTGGCATCAAGCAACTGAAAGATGATCCATGGGAGAAAATCGAAGAGAAGTACGGTGTAAGTACCAAGCATACAGCAACTGTTCGTAACTTCACTAATTTCGGTGTATTCGTTGAAATAGAAGAAGGTGTAGATGGTTTGATTCACATTTCTGACCTTTCCTGGACGAAGAAAATCAAACATCCTGCTGAGTTTACTCAGGTAGGTGCTCCTATTGAAGTTGTGGTGCTTGAAATCGACAAAGACAACCGTCGTTTGAGTTTAGGACACAAGCAGCTGGAAGAAAATCCATGGGAAGTGTTTGAGACAATCTTCACTGAAGGTTCAATTCACGAAGGTACCATCATCGAATTGTTCGACAAAGGTGCTGTTGTATCTCTGCCTTATGGTGTTGAAGGATTTGCAACGCCAAAACATCTGCAGAAAGAAGACGGTTCTCAAGCGAAATTAGATGAGAAAATGGACTTCAAAGTAATTGAGTTCAATAAAGAGTCTAAACGAATCATCGTTTCTCATAGCCGCGTATTCGAAGATGTGAAACGTGCTGAGGCCAGTGCAAGCAGAAAATCAACAGCTGCAACGGCCAAGAAAGGCATGAAGAAAGTGGTTGATAACCTGGAGAAAACAACTCTTGGTGATATCGCTGGCTTAGCAGAATTGAAGGATCAAATGGAGAAAGACGAAAAAAAAGACGATAAAAAGAAAAAGTAATTTTTTCGTTCCGAAATAACAAAGAGCCGTCCGACATTGTCGAGACGGCTTTTTTTTGCGATCAAAGTGAGTAGTGAACAAATGTCCATATATAGTTTCACCTGCAAGCGAAAAAACTTACTTTTGCAACTTCCAACAGAGATAGAAAAACAGGGATGAAAGAGGTACAAGGAGCAAATAAATTTCAATCAGGCAATGTTATTCTGGTTGCTGCATCACATATGTTACATGATATTTACTCTTCCTTTTTGGCACCACTTCGCCCATTGTTGATTGAGAAGTTTGGTATTACGCTGGCTCTTGCCTCCGTATGGGATCTTATCATGCGCATTCCCTGGTTCTTAAATCCCATGATAGGAATCATTGCCGAAAAAACAGCACCCAGGTATTTTATCATTGTAACGCCAGCCATTACTGCGATTGCAATGAGTCTTCTGGGGGTGGCACCCTCTTTTACTGTGATTTCAATATTGCTTTTTACAATGGGAATAAGCAGTGCATTTTTTCACGTGCCTGCACCAACGATGATAAAACGACTGTCGGGTGAACGAACAGGCCTGGGAATGAGTTTTTACATGTTCGGTGGGGAGCTGGCAAGAACAGCAGGTCCATTAATTATAACGGCTTCAGTTTCCTACTGGGGCCTGGAGGGAACATGGAAGTTGATTCCCTTTGGCCTTATGGCATCGTTTATTCTTTTTTTTAAACTAAGGCATATCAAGATTTCTGACGACTATGTTGCAAAAGCATCCGGGAAAAGAAGTGCGTTCATAGCTTTTAAAAAATACATTCCTTTTTTTTCCGTTTTAATTGGAATTACCTTGTTTCGTGCGATTATGAAGTCAGGTTTAACCGCCTTCCTTCCAACTTTTTATTATTCTGAACGAGGAGAAAGCCTTTGGTTTGCAAACTCCGCTCTTGCCGTATTTCAACTGTCAGGAGCTGTGGGTACCATCGTATCAGGAAGCATTTCCGATAAATTAGGAAGGCGGAACATTTTGTTGATAATCAGTATTCTGTCACCAATAATGATGTTTTTCTTTATCAATTCGGATGGATGGCTTTCATTTGTTTTTCTAATTTTAATGGGCTTTTTCGTATTTGCTCCCGGACCTGTCCTTATTGCTTTGGTACAAGACAGGAGCAAAGAATTCCCGGTATTTATGAATAGTATTTACATGACCCTTAATTTTGTCTCATCCGCATCGGCCGTGTTCTTCGCAGGATTGATGGGTGACTGGCTTGGTTTGGAGAAGACCTATCTCATTTCTTCCTTTTTGGCTTTGGGTGCCATCCCTTTTGTTCTTGGATTAAAAAAGAAGACAGCAGACTGAATATGATCGCGAACGAAACCTGTTGATCTGACACGCATGGATCGTTCCGTTTTATGATTTGCATCCTTACCTCAAACTCAGGTTATTCTTTTCGTAAACCAAATATCGTCCTGAAGTGATAGCCATAAACGGTATAAGTAATTGCATCAATAAGTAAGCCGGGATGGTGGAGAAACGTCCAAAGAAGGAGTTTCCAGTATTCACGTCTTCCTTTGTTTACGACCCCGATGACAAATACAGATTTTAGAAAGGCCTTAAACAATGAAAAAGTGACTCGTTTCTTTCCTTTGTAAAGTCGATTGTAATTTTCAAGTGATCTTCTCACCCTTTGATAATAAGGTTTAATCGAGTAGATGCTGCTTAATATCTTTCTGTAGCCTGCGATGAGCTCATCGTAATCCATTTTAGGGACAAAGTTGATTGAGAAGTCAGTGTTGTTCCCTGTTGATTCTTTCGGCAATCTATTTTCTCTTTTTAAACGTTGGAATAACTTAGTGTTTTTCGGTGCATTCAGTAAACCAACCATTGCGGAAACAATGCCGCTTTGCTGAATAAAATCAATTTGTCGTTTAAAAATAGAAGGCGTATCACTGTCAAATCCAACAATAAATCCACCTGAAACCTGTATGCCTGCTTGTTGAATCCGTTTAACGCTTAGTAACAGGTCGCGGTTGTTGTTTTGAATTTTGTTGCAACTCTGAAGCGAGACGGTATCCGGTGTTTCAATGCCTATGAATGCAGCGTTAAACCCTGATTCTATTAGTAAACGCATTAGCTCAGCATCATCCGCCAGGTTAATTGAGCTCTGAATGCTAAAGGAAAACGGGTATTTGTGCAGTTGCATCCATGCCCTGATTTTCGGAAGAAGATTATTTTTTACTTCTTTCAAATTCCCGATGAAATTATCATCTACAATGGAAACTGTACCTCGCCAGTTTAGTTTGTAGATGAGGTTAAGTTCGTCAATAACCTGTTGTGCCTTTTTCATCCTGACTTTATGTCCAAAAAGCGTTGTGATTTCACAAAAATCACAGGCAAAGGGACAACCTCTTGAAATCTGAAGATTCAAAAATGCATAGTCTTTCAAGTTTAACAAAGTGTAGTCCGGTACGGGAGAGAGAGAAAGTTCAGCAAATTTGTTTGTCCTGTAAACGCGTTGTGGCCTGCCGTTTGCAATATCGCTTAAAAAAAAGGGCATGGTAAGCTCCGCCTCGTTCAAAACAAAATGATGTATATTCGGATAATTTAGGTATTCCTGTGTAAATAAAGGACCACCAGCGACAATCTTTTTATTAAATTTTTCACATACAGAAATGATTGCATTCACAGACTCTTTTTGAATGTACATGGCACTTATAAAAATGTAGTCAGCCCATTGCACATCACTTGTGGAAAGTGAAGAAATATTTAAATCAATTAGTTTTTTTTCCCATTCTGCAGGTAGCATTGCTGCTACGGTAATTAGTCCAAGTGGGGGAACAGCAGCCTTTCTGGAGATGAACTTCAGAGCATGTTTGAAACTCCAAAAAGAATCAGGACACAGTGGATATACAAGTAAAATCTTCATGACGCATCAATAATTTTAACCCGTTTGCCAGAACCATCAGTGTGGATTGTATTTAGAGAAGATTATATTTTAAGAAAAACTGCAAAAACGTTGATTAAAAACCGACTTTGTATTCCTTCCGACACTTCCGGCAATACAAGCTAAAGTTCAGGAAAAGATGCATGAATGTTGTTACACAATTATAATAATATCTTACATGTTTCACACATCCTCCAGTGTGATTCGTCTTTTGTTTTTAAGTTTCTTGAAATGAGAAGGAGAGAGACCTGTTATTTTTTTAAATTGATTTGATAAATGGGCAACACTGCTGTAATGCATTTTCCAAGCGATCTCGGTAAGTGTAAATTCGCCGTAAACGATGAGCTCTTTCACCTTCTCAATCTTATGGCGAATGTAAAAGTTTTCAATGGTCATGCCTTTTACGTCTGAAAATAGATTGGCAAGATACGTGTAATCATAATTGAGTTTTTCGCTTAGATACTCTGAAAGGTTGACACGGATTTGTTCTTCTGCAAAGTGAGCAAGTTCAATAATTGAACTTTTTATTCTTTCAACAAGAATGCTTTTTTTGTCATCCATTAACTCTAAACCCGATTTTCTTAGGTTAATATCAAGATGTTCGAGTTGTTTGGGAAGGATATTCTCTTGTATTTCAACTTCACCAATATGGACATACTCAGCGTGCAAGCCAAGCTTTTCAAGTTCAGCTTTAACCACCATCTGGCAGCGTGTGCAAACCATATTCTTGATGTACAATTTCATTCATTCTGAACGTTCAATTTCAAACTAAATCCGCGTTTTATAAAGTTACGAACTTTTAGAGTTTTTGTCCAACGAAAAAATTGCAACCGTAGTGGAGCTTTTACCTCCGGTTGTTGTTGTTGTTTGATCCCTTCGGGATCTGTTGGTTAACGTGATGTGACAGGGACAATTGTACAATTAGGTTGGTTTAGAGAATAGTTAGTATTGCGATCCTTGTTTATTCATAAAGCCCCCAAGGTGGGGCTCAACAAAAGTAGCCGTAGGTACAACCTACGGAAAATGATAAAAATAAGGCATGCACACTTTTCCGGTTGAATTCTGCTTGCTTTGAGTTCAACCCTTTCAGGGTTGGGGTTTATTTTGTGCCACCGTAACGGAGGTGCGGTCACTTCGGCAGGCTCAGTGCCCTCACCTCCGGCTATTGTTGTTTGATCCCTTTGGGATCTGTTGGTTAACGTGATGTGGCATGGGGAATTGCTCAATTAGGTTGGTTTAGAGAATAGTCAGTATTCCAATCCTTGTATATTCATAAAGCCCCCAAAGTGGGGCTCAACAAAAGTAGCCGTAGGTATAACCTACGGAAATTGATAAAAATAAAGTATGAACCCTGATAAGGGTTCAACAAAATTGTCCAGGATTCCTTACCTTTGGTCTAATTATACTAAACACAACCTATTTAGTATGGCTACTTATACCCAAATCCTATATCAAATCGTGTTTTCCACAAAAAATGCTGAAAACACAATGTATTTGCCGAACTCAGAGAGACTTTATCGTTATTTATGGGGCATTCTGAAAAATAAGAAATGCACGCTTTACCGATTGAATGGTACAGAAAATCATCTTCACATTGCAACACATGTTCACCCAACAATTGCTATTTCTGATTTGGTAAAAGATATTAAGGTATCATCAACAGTGTGGATAAAAGAGGAGGGGATTTTCCCGCGCTTTACATCATGGCAGGAAGGTTATGGAGCATTTACCTATCATATTAGCCAAAAAGAGAGCCTGGTAAACTACATTAGGAATCAAAGGGAGCACCACCACAATAAGAGTTTTCGTGAAGAATACATCGAATTGTTAGAGGATCATGGGATTGATTTCGAAAAAAAGTACCTGCTTTGAGTTCAACCCTTTCAGGGTTGGGGTTTATTTTGTGCCACCGTACCGGAGGTGTGGTCACTTCGGCAGGCTCAGTGCCCACACCTCCGGCTATTGTTGTTTGATCCCTTCGGGATCTGTTGGTTGTCTGGTGGAAACCTCATTGAATATATCTGCTCAGATCCCGACGTCGCTTCGCTCATCGGGATACTTGTCTCACCTTTGGCGGAAGTTCGACCATGTATTTTAATGCGATTGCGTCGTCTTCATGCAGTTAATCCCGAGGTCGCTTCGCTCATCGAGGATACTTGTCTCGCCTTTGGCGGAAGTTCGACCATGTATTTTAATGCGATTGCGTCGTCTTCATGCAGTTAATCTTGACGTCGCTTCGCTC
>JBFHER010000180.1:0-7618 GCA_041584055.1 Bacteroidales bacterium | reverse complement strand
TATACAATGGTTCAGTCTTTCTGGAACCAGGAGAATCATTGTTTCAATACCTGAGCACGCAAACAAAAGGAAACAACTCACTTTTCATGGGCTCCACTGCAGGCATTAACAGCGATTTATTTGAACTCCGGGCAATAAGCGGTCCAGACTATAACGAGATGAGCGACACGGTGATGCAAATCAACCAACAGGCGTTTAAATCCTATCTCCTTGAAAAGCTCAGGACTGATTTAATTCAACTGGAAGAAATAAATAGCAAAGGCACCCTGGGAGCCAAAGCGTATCAGGTCAAAAAAATGGATTTGACATATCGCTATTTCTCATTGATGTTTGAATATGAGTGGCTTTATGAGTCTGCGTATCGAAAGAAAAATAACATCCCGCGCACACAACGCCAACTGGACATCACATATGATCCAATTCCAGATGATTTTTATGACTTCATAACGCCAGCGCTGGTGAATGCACCTGTTTCAGTTATAAGTACAGACTATGGTTCTTTTATCAATCGCCTGAAATATGCCCCAATTCTTCGGCCATCCTCCTTTTCAATTACAACAAATGACATCATGGATGAACTCAAAAAATCCAATACAACCTTAACTTCTGAAGATGAACTTTTGTCGGACTATCTTGATCAGGCAGAAGAAATAAAATCTAAAATTCAACAGTCCGGGTTTTATAAACAATACCATGAACAGGAGGAACAATTTTCTAATAAATACAAACAACAGCTCACATCCATCTATTCAAAAGCAGCAAAAGAAGGCAAGGATGTTGACGATTTAAAACAGGCACTGTTAGATGAAGGTATTGCCTTGAGCAATGAGGACATAAAAGTGCTTGATGCAAGACGTGAATTTCAGACCACTGAACTTGCAAAAGAATTGGTTGAAATTCAAAAAAAGATGTCACCACTGGTCTCAGAATTTCATCGAAATCAAAGCGAATTGGTGAATGAGTATTTTGCCAAAGCACGAATAAATAGCAGGAATGAAAAATTAAAGACTGTGTTTGGAATTGAGAACGGACTCATCATCGACATTATGAATTCTCAGGATGTCTGTGGCAACGTTGTAGCAAAATATGCACCCCTTGATAATAAAAAGCTGCTCCTGCATCAGGCTTCATTTAAAACCCCATTCATAGGCGAATACCTCGCTTTTTGCAACGAGGCCACCATGGCAAAAATAGAAGAAAACAAGCTAAAAAAGGACTATACCCTGAATGAAGTACCTAAAACAGATGCTGATAAAGTGTTTGATAAGATCATGAGCAAGTACAAAGGGAAAGTCGTGTATGTTGATTTTTGGGCGACCTGGTGTGGTCCCTGCAGGTCCGGAATATCAAAAATAAAACCCTTGAAAGAAGAAATATCAGACTGGAATGTGGCATTTGTGTACATTACAAATCAGACATCTCCGGAAGGGACTTTTAACAACATGATCACGGACATCAAAGGTGAACATTATCGTTTATCCGATGATGACTGGAATTATCTCAAACAAAAATTCAACATCTCCGGCATACCTCATTATGTTTTGGTTGGTAAGGATGGTCAGGTCATTCATCCGGAACTTGGGCACAAATCCAATGCTGAATTAAAATCATTGTTTGAAAAACATTTAAAATAGTTGATTTTCGCATTCTAATGATTGTGGTTTTGTGGGATCAGAATGCTTGCCACCATACGGTCACAGAATTATATTTTTGACTGTCAGGCCAGAAAGATTAAAGTTCATCATCGGGAGAATAGTCTTCCGGAAGAAAAGCACCTGTTTTTTTTTGACTTATATATCCGCTGAACATCAGTTTCTGGCCAGGTGTGTTGCCTGAAGTGTATACATTAACAGTATCACCTGTAAAATGTGCCCTTGAACGATATGATTTATCAGGATAGCGCCGTGTTAAATCCAGCGGTTTTCCGTTCCAGTTCTCAGCATATTTAATATGAATAACCTGGTCTTTCAGTCCACAAATCTTGTATAAGCCTTTTTCCCAATGTATGCACGTATCAATTGTAATTTCGGTAAGCATTGAAAGCCCATTTTCCTGTTGGACAAATCCCTTTATTTCATATCCGTTTTCAGCCAAACGCCCTTCAATAAGGGAATGCAAAAAATGTTGACGCGAGTGGTAGTAGGCCCTCCTTCTGTTATTTTTAAACACCCGTTTATCCCGGTTGCTCATGCGCTCAAATGGTGAAAAGTGATAAAACCCAATAAA
Organism: Bacteroidales bacterium; assembly: GCA_041584055.1. Lineage (GTDB taxonomy): Bacteria > Bacteroidota > Bacteroidia > Bacteroidales > UBA5342 > JBFHER01. Next base: position 5,392 of record JBFHER010000180.1, on the reverse strand, counting down.
CATTCCGATAGATGTATTATCAACATAGTTTTCTGTATAAGTAAAATTAATCAGATCAACCCGAAGGTTATATCCTAACATGGGCAGGCGAATCATCAAAGGACCATCGGCCTTTACACTAAAAACATCTCTTAATACCCCCTCCTGTGCATCTTCAGTTTTTAATTCGGATTCATCAATGGCTTGTTTGATTGAATCGGTTCGAAACTCAAAGAATAATATGCTGTCGTTAACAATTTCGGCATTCTCTCCCCAATAATCAGAGCCAAGAAACCATTTTCTAAACGTATTGATGTTTTTAACTCTTTCGTTCTTATCCATGACGCGAAACTCGCTCATTTTAACAAGCCGGGGCATCAAAGAGATTGTCAGATTTGAATCATGAAAATTAGCCAGCGGTATTGCCTTTACATCATAACTTACATGACTAATAATCAATTGACAGGGGTAAGAACTGTTTTTTAAGGTAAAATTTCCATCTTTATCAGTTGTTGTTCCTTTTGTTGTCCCATCCAGGTACACCGTTGCATTGGTCACCGGATTGTTACTTTCTGTGTCAACAACAGTGCCGGAAATATGGGTTTGTCCAAATAAATAGAATGGTAAAAAGACTAGTAAGAGTAAAAATGGCTTCATGTGATAAAATCAGAAAGTTTCAATTCAAAACAATGAACTGCAAGCAATTCGTGTGCCAATTATCCAATAATAAGTTGCAAACGATTTGTTTCTCAAATTGAATGATTTGTTTCCTAACGCCAGTTCACTTAAAACTAGATGTTATTTATAACTCCACTACCCTTTTTTGCCAATAAAGTTACCACAACAATCACAATTACAGATACTGGTAAAGAAACCACAATTGGATCCAGAACAGGCCATGGAAACTTCGTAATCAGAATATCCTGACCAAAAAGCGCTTTACAAATACCAAGAACTGAAGCTTCTTTCGCGTGAAGAAAGAAAAGGGCAAATATGCTCACCACAAAACCAGAAATCATACTCCAGAAGGCGGCTTGCTTCGTTGTTTTCTTCCAATAAAGGGAACAAAAATAGGCGGGTAAAAAGGTTGCAGCGCAGATCCCAAAAAAGATCGCGGTCCCGCGGGCAATGACACTCATGCTCAATGAATAGCTGATCACATAACTCACCATGATGGAAAAAGCAATTCCCAGTCTTGTGATTAGGGTGCTGTTGGTTTTCTTTTTAATCACACCCACCACATCCCGACCAATGGACGAACCCATCACGTGAAATTGTGAGCTAAGGGTGGACATGCTAGCCGACAGGATTGTAAGCATAAAAACAGCTGAAAACCATCCAGGCATGGCCGATTTTATGTAGGTTGGAATGATCTTATCCAAATCGGGAACAACACCCACGGCAATTTTCCCTTCCGTTTGCATGAAATAAATGTTTGAAAGAGAACCAACCATGTAAATGATGCCTGTGGTGACGACAATAAACAAACTTCCGATCATGACAGCCCTGTTTAGTTCACGATCACTTTTAACGGTCATAAAACGAACCACCAACTGTGGTTGTGCCAGCACACCAATTCCAACACCAATAATTAGAGAAGTTACCAAAATGTACCACCAGGCAGATCCACCCGTTGGCATGGAAGTCCACCCGGCATGGCCAATGGCTTTTAATTTTTCCGGAACGAGATTGGCCATGTCCGACAGGGATTGATTGGCTTCACTAAATCCCATTCCTATCACTTTATAAGTCCATATGAGCAAAAAGAACATGCTCACAAACATAATGGTCCCCTGAAGCGCATCGGTGTACATCACGCCCTTTAAACCACCCGCAATCACATACGCCGCAATCACAAGTGAAAAAATTAAAAGTGCGATGTTGTAATCGATTTCAAAAATCTCTTCAATAAAAACAGAACCACCTTTCAGTACCACTGCAGCGTACAAAGGCATTGCAAGAAATATGATTGCGCCTGCAAATATCTGAATGTATTTGCTTTTAAATCGTTTTCCCAGAAATTCAGGGAATGTATGGGCGTCCAAACGATGACCTATTCTTCGTGTCCTTCTGCCAAAAAAGATGAAGGCAATCACCACCCCGATAAACATATTCAGGAATGTAAGCCATAGCAATCCCATCCCAAAATTTGCAGAGACCCCTCCAAAACCAATGATGGCTGAGGATGAAATAAAGGTTGCACCATAAGAAACGGCCATCACAAAGGGATGGATATCCCGACCTGCCAATAAATAATCCTTACTACTTTTCGTTTGTTTATAGCCTCTAAAACCCAGGTAGCTTAAAGACAACAGATAGGCTAGTACGATTAATCCAAGTGTAAATGAACTCATTGTATATGTTTTAAGTGTGAGCGACCTGTGTTTTTTTCGGTGCCAGCAGGGTAACAAGGACGATTACCAAAACGGATATCGGCAAAGAAATTACCATAGGATCGAGCACGGGCCATGGCATTGCATCCACCAGAACAGGTTTTCCAAACATCATTTGACATAAACCAACCACCGATGCTTCTTTTGCGTGAAGGAAGAAGAGAGCAAACAGACTCGTACCAAAACCTGCGATCATGCTCCACAGCGCTGCTTGCTTTGTTGTTTTTGCCCAGTATAAAGAGCAAAAGTAGGCTGGTAAAAATGTGGCTGCACAAATTCCGAAAAAGATGGCTGTTCCACGTGCAATCACACTCATACTGAGGGAATAACATATGATGTAACTCAGGATGATTGAAAAAGCAACCCCTGCGCGTGTTATCATGGTACTGTTTATTTTCTGCTTTAAGGTACCCACAACATCACGCCCGATGGATGAACCCATGGCATGAAACTGTGAACTAAGCGTTGACATGCTTGCAGACAAAATGGTAAGCATAAATACCGCAGCAAACCATGCAGGCATCGCCGCTTTAATGTATGTTGGAATAATCTTATCAAGATCCGGCATCACACCCACTGCAATTTTACCTTCGGTTTGCAAAAAGAAAATGTTTGATAAAGAACCTACCGTAAAAATGATTCCGGTTGTGGCGATGATGAAAATACATCCGATTAAAACCGCACGATTTAATTCACGGTTGCTTTTAACCGTCATGAAACGAACCACCAGTTGAGGTTGAGCCAATACACCAATTCCCACGCCCATCACAAGGGATGTTACAAGGATATACCACCATGGAGAACCGCCTTTTGGCATAGATGTCCAACCGGCATGACCAATGGCCTGTAGTTTCTCAGGAACTAGATTGGCCATATCTGACAAGGATTGGTTGGCTTCGCTGAAACCCATTCCAATCACCTTGTAAGTCCAGATAAGCAGAAAAAACATGCTCACAAACATGATGGACCCCTGTAAGGCATCCGTGTACATTACACCTTTCATTCCTCCGGCTATCACATATGCTGCAATCACAAGTGAGAAAACAAAAAGGGCAATGTTATAATCGATTTCGAATATTTCTTCGATGAAAACCGCTCCTCCCTTCAGAACAACCGCGGCATAAAGCGGCATGGCAATGAATATAACTGCACCTGCAAAAACCTGAATGGCCTTGCTTCCAAAGCGTTTTCCAAGAAATTCAGGAAAGGTATGCGCATCCAGGTGATGCCCAATCTTTCGAGTTTTGCGCCCCAAAAATATAAATGCGATGACCACCCCCACAAACATGTTTAAAAAGGTCAGCCACAGCAGTCCCATTCCGAAATTTGCTGCGACGCCTCCAAACCCAATGATTGCAGATGATGAAATAAAAGTTGCCCCATAGGAAACAGCCATCACAAAGGGATGGATGTTCCGTCCTGCCAACAAATAATCTTTGGCACTTTTTGTTTGTTTGTATCCCCGAAAGCCCAGATAGGTGAGCGACAGCAGATAAACTAATACGATTAAACCTAAGGTGAATGTACTCATAGTGGTGGATTTTTGCTAACATAGTGTGACCTCCGAAGAGATCAGATAAAGGAAAATAATTAGAAACAAAGCACGCAGAATCACCAATGGTGATCCTCCGCTCATATGGATCAGAGATCAGTTACCTGATGACGTATTTCATCCTCTTTCTCTTCCCATTTCAAGTCTCTTTCCAATTCTTCTTTGTCACTTTCAATGCCTTTGTTCCAGTTTAATATACCGAATACAACAGCAAAAATAACACAGGCAAAAATCAAAAGAAATGCCCAATAAATCCCGGGATCTTCAATTCCAAACATACTATTTATTTTAAGTGGTTTCCATATACAGCGTTATCGCTGGCCATTGCAACGTTAATTTTTTTAAGGCGTTCTGCAGCATCCGGAATATCCTGAACGTCTATCACCAGGTATGCCTTGTTGTTTTCCTGCAGCATCCGGCCATAAGCATTGGTAAAGTTTATCTCTGCCTTTGCCAGGTCTTTCAGTATGAGATCAAGTCCACCCGGCTTATCATCCATTTCAATGGCCACGATCTCTCTCAGAGTAGCAGATAAACCCTTTTCGATTAAAGCCACTTTTGCCCGTTCGGGATCGGTCACAACAAGGTTCAGTATCCCCCATCCATTGGCGGTATGGGTCAAGGTCATCGTGCGGATATTAATATTCTCTTCTGCCAGAACACCGGTCACTTTTTCAAAATGTCCCAGCTTGTTTTCAAGAAAAATAGATACCTGGTAAGCCATGGTGTGATGCTTTAAATTTTAATTCTATTGTCAAATACGCGAACTGCTTTTCCTTCTTGCTTAGGGATTGATCCCGGTTCAACCAAACGAATTGTAGGCTTTGCAAGCACCTCGTCACGAATCAGGTGAACAAGTCTTTTCGTAAGGTTGGTAAGGGCTGTCACATCTCCGGTAAACCACTCCTTTTTTACTTCGACCTCGATCACCATTTCATCCACATCCTCAATGGTATCCAGTAAAATCCGGTAATCCGTTCCAACCTCCGGCACTTTCATCAAAACACCTTCAATTTGCATTGGGTAGACATTGCAACCTTTTATGATAAACATATCATCCGTACGGCCTGTAATGCGATCGATGCGCCGATGTGTTCTGCCACATTTGCATTCACCCGGAATAATCCTTGTGATATCTCTGGTTCGATAACGTATAATGGGCATGGCAGTGCGATCAAGGGTGGTCATCACCAGCTCTCCATACTCTCCATCGGGTACAGGTTCCATGGTATCCGGGTTGATAATTTCAACAAAAAAAGCATCTTCCCAAATGTGTAAGCCACATTGATGCGTACATTCAAATGCAACTCCAGGCCCATTCATCTCTGACAGCCCAAAAGAGTTAAATGCTTTTACACCAAACATATCCTCGATGCGTTTACGGTGTTCCTCTGAGTGAGGTTCTGCACCAATCACCAGCGTGCGCAATTTTGTATCTCTTTTGGGATCAAGTCCTTGTGCCAAAAAC
>JBFHER010000179.1:0-7658 GCA_041584055.1 Bacteroidales bacterium | reverse complement strand
TCGTATTCTGCTTCACCTTATTGCGTCTTGATGCTCAGGTGAAGACATCCGTAGATGGTTATGTTAAAGACATGCAAACACTATGGGTAGGCAATGATGATGCCTTGTTATCGGATAATTTAATTCATAACAGAATGAACTTTTCGGCCTATGCCGGAGCCTTTACCCTCAATATGGGCATGCGAAATCGTTTGATGTGGGGCGACTTTGTGAGATTGGATGCTTATGCGGATTATATCAGTACGGACAATGGATATTTGGATCTATCCTGGAATGTTAAAGAAGGAAATGCCTATTTGCTAAATACAACAATTGACCGCTTATATTTGGATTTTGTGCATGAAAAAATTCAAATTACCCTTGGTCGGCAACGCATCAACTGGGGCATTAATCTGGTCTGGAACCCCAATGACTTATACAACGCATATTCATTTCTTGATTTTGATTACGAAGAACGTCCCGGGACTGATGCGATTCGCTTTCAGTATTATACAGGGATGGCATCATCCGTAGAATTGGTGGCTCAGATGGCTGATTCTATTGAGAATAGTGCCATTGCCGGGTTATGGCGTTTTAACATAAGTCAATATGATATGCAGCTCCTCGGTGGAAAAGTAAAAGATGATCTGGTGCTTGGTGGTGGTTGGGCAGGTGATGTGGCCGGAGCAGGTTTTCGTGGTGAAGGAACCTGGTTTTACTCAACCGATGCCTCTGGTGATGCTTTGCACCAGGTGGTGGCATCAATTAGCGCAGATTATACTTTTACAAGCGGTCTGTATCTTCATTTCAGCGGTCTTTATAACTCGAAGGGTGCCAAAGGAAAAGCCGGCCTTGGTAGCTATTTCCAAAACAATGATCTAAACGCCAAAAATCTGTCTTTTGCAAAATATTCTGTTTTTGCGCAGACAACATATCCCATGAGTCCCATTTTAATCGGAACAATTTCCGGTATTTTTAACCCCATGGATGGCTCTCTGTTTGTAGGCCCTTCGTTGGCACTCAGTTTAAGTAACAACCTGGCTCTCTCCTTAATGGGACAGGTCTTTATTGGAGATGAAGGCACGGAATTTGGCGGGTATGGACAGCTTTATTATATCCGGTTTAAATACAGTTTTTAGCGGTTTTCTACCATCAAATCAACGCATAATTACCTGAATTTCGTGTCGTCTGTTAGCCCCTGTTTGTGCTTTATTAACTTTTTAAGCTGGCACATGTTTACTTGTATGGCTTGTTAAGCGTATTTTATTCTTCGAATAATTAATAACGCTGAATAAAATAAATTTGGAAAATAAATGGAAAGTATTTATATTTGACCATATGGTTAAACTAAATAGTTGAACTTAATGGTTAAGGCTAAAGAAAAGCATACTGAACAGAAAATATTAATTGCTGCTAAAAAAGTATTCTTTGAAAAAGGAAAGGATGGTGCTCGCATGCAGGAGATTGCAGATGAGGCAGGAATTAATAAATCCTTGCTTCACTATTATTTCAGGTCAAAAGATAAATTATTTGATGCAATATTTCAGCAGGCATTTTCAAAATTTGTTCCGGATGTGAGGTTAATTCTGGAAGGGGATGAAACATTTGAGAAACAGGTTTACCTGATTGTCGAAAAATATTTTCAATTGATCAGTGAAAATCCATATTTGCCCTTATTTATTTTAAATGCGATTTCAAGAACCCCTGAATACATGCAATTTTCTCCTGTGAAGGGATTGGCAGATATTAGCCTTGCAAACAAGGTTTTGAAAAAAGCTAAAGCGGAAGGATACGAATTTAAAGGTGATCCCAGGCATTATATTGTTAATTTAATTGGTTTAAGTGTCATCCCTTTTTTAGCTAAAAATGCATTTTTAAAGGTGCTTTTTGCAAACGATGATGCGGCTTATCAGCAATTTCTAAATGAGCGCACAAATGTTGTGGCCAATACACTTTTAAAACAGTTGAAAAATGAAGAATAAAACCTTTGGAATGATAGTTCTGTTATTGTCCTGCGGGCTATTGTCGATATGGGGACAGGGCTTAGCACTTGACGATTGTTATGCCAAAGCAGAAAACAACAGTCCACTTAAGTCGCAATTGATCGCTCATCAAGGCATGGGAGAATTAAACGCAGAGAACAAAGGTGCTGCCTGGAAACCACAGGTCGTTCTAAATGGTAGAATGAGCTGGCAATCAGATGTGGTTTCACTAGATCTGGACGTGCCTATTCCCGGATTTGAGCTGCCTGAAATGTCAAAAGACTGGTACAAGGCATACCTTGATATTACACAAACGATTTATGATGGCGGATTGATAAAAGCAAGTAAAGAAGCCGAATTGATTTCGTCTTTGGTACAGCAGGAGAAAGTGAAAATCGATTTGTTTGAAATACGCACAAGGGTCAATGGTGTATTTTTTTCGAATCTAAAATTAACGTCACAAATTGAACTGGCAGAATTGAGATTGACCACACTTAAAAAGCAAAAAGATAAGCTGAAGTCAGCAGTTGAAAATGAGATACAGCACAAAAGTGAACTTCTGCATCTGGAGGCAGAAATGATCAAAGCAACGCAGCTGATTGCACAGTTGAAAAGCAGCAAAAATACATCATTGCACTTGCTGGCTTTGCTTATAGGAGAAGATCTTGGACCCGAAATACAATTGGAAATGCCGAGGACCCTTGTGTTAAAAAATAAGGGTTTTGCCAATAAAAGGCCTGAACTGGATCTTTTTAGCATCCAAAAACAGCAATTGGATCTTCAGTCGGATATGATTCAGAAAACAAGGAGGCCAAGGGTCTACGGATTTGGTCAGGCTGGCTATGGACGTCCCGGATTAAATATGTTAAGTGATGCCTTTGATGATTGGTATATGGTTGGCGTTGGTCTGAACTGGAAAGTATATGACTGGAATGAGACAAAGCGTAAGCGGCAATTGATTGATATGCAAAAAGATATAGTGAGTAGTAATGAACAAAATTTTTTATTTCAACTTGAGCTGGCTCAGAAGTCGAAATGGGATGAAATATTAACATCGCAGCATATGATTGAAAGTGATGAAAAAATTCTTCATCTTTATAAAGAAATTGAACAAACGGCTTCATCCAGATTAGCTAACGGGGTGATTACAAGCGCTGATTACATTTCAAAATTAAATGAGATGCTTGAGGCAGAACTTAGGTTGAATCAAAGACAACTGGAAATCTTACAATTAAAATACGAATATTTAACTTTAATAGGCTTGGACTATGAAAACGCGAAATAGAATAAGATGCAGCAGTACTTATTTTTTGCTGATTTTACTTGCAGTTACATCTTGTAAATCCAGAGAGGATGGAGCGGATGCATTTGGAAATTTCGAAGCGGAAGAAGTAATGCTTTCCTCACGGGTTGGTGGCGAATTAATGTTCTTGAAAGCTGGCGAGGGGGATCAGGTAAAACAGGGAGAAATCGTTGGTTTGGTTGACACCATGGAGCTGCATTTGCAAAAGGAACAATTGATGGCTCAACGCTCGTCTGTTCTTTCTGGAAAACCAAGGATAAGAGCAGAGGTAAAAGTTTTAAGACAGCAGATCGCAAACCTGGAAAAGGATGAAGCAAGGCTGGATAAAATGCTTGTGGATGGTGCCATTGAGCAAAAGAAAGTGGACGATTTGAAAGGCCAGATTTCTTTACTGGAAAGACAAATCGAGGTGCTCGGCGCAAATTATGGATCCATCAATAATCAGGTGGATGTGATAATGGCGCAGGTGAAACTCATGGATAAAAAAATCAATGATTGTTTTTTAAGATCACCTGTTGATGGCATTGTTCTGGAGAAATATTCAGAAAAGGGTGAATTGACAAGTCCGGGCAAAGCAATCTACAAATTGTCTGATATTTCATCTCTTGTATTGAAAGTTTACATTTCAGGTGATCAACTTTCACAGGTTGAGCTTGGGAAAAAAATTGATGTTCTGATTGATGTGCCGAATGACAGGTATAAAACCTATCCGGGGAAAATAATTTGGATTTCAGATAAATCTGAGTTCACCCCCAAAGTTATTCAAACAAAAGAGGAGCGGGTGAAGTTTGTTTACGCAATGAAAATTGAAGTTCCCAATGATGGCAGTCTCAAAATTGGAATGCCGGGTGAAGTGGTTATAAGTAAGAATGTTGCAGAGTGATTCAGGCACGATCCATAGAAAAAACATATGGTCAGACAAAAGCGTTAAAATCCATTGACCTGCATGTCAGGGAGGGAGAGCTGTTTGGACTGATTGGCCCTGATGGTGCCGGAAAAACATCCCTCATACGAATATTGATGACCTTGTTGCTGGCGGATTCGGGAGAAGCATCAGTGGGTGGGTACGATGTTTTAAAACAATACAAGGATGTTCGACGGATAACAGGTTACATGCCAGGGAAGTTTGCCTTATACGCAGATCTCACGGTGGAAGAAAACCTGAAATTTTTCGCAACGGTTTTCGGTACAACACTGGAGGAGAATTACGAATTGATAAAAGATATATACATTCAGATAGAACCGTTTAAGAATCGACGGGCGGGAAAGTTATCCGGTGGGATGAAGCAAAAACTTGCATTAAGTTGTGCGCTTGTTCATCAACCTAAAGTTTTATTCCTTGATGAGCCAACCACCGGCGTAGATGCAGTCTCCAGAAAGGAATTCTGGGATTTGCTTTACAACTTTAAGAAAATGGGAATGACAATTCTTGTTTCAACGCCTTATATGGATGAAGCTTCTCTTTGCGACCGTGTTGGACTTATGCAAAATGGAACGTTGCTTAAAATGGGAACACCTGCTGAAATAAGAAAAACCTTTGCAGGTGATTTGTGGAAGGTGAGTGCATCCAATCTTAAATCTGCAAAAAATCAAGTTTCATTAACCAATGATGTGATGTCGGTTTTTAGTTTTGGACAGGATATACATGTAAACACAAGCAAAGGAAAGCTGGATCAGACAGAAGTAGCTAAAAGGATGGAGGAAGCCGGACTTCAAGATGTGTCAGTGAGCCCTATAGAACCGGAGATCGAGGATGTTTTTATTCAGCTGATGAAAACCGATAACAATGCATAAAGATTCGGTCATAGAAGTAAAGGATATGGTGAAAAAGTTTGGATCGTTTGTGGCAAACGACAAGCTTAACTTCAATGTGTACAAAGGGGAGATATTCGGTTTCCTGGGCGCGAATGGTGCGGGGAAAACAACAGCCATCAGAATTCTATCTGGCCTTTCTAAACCTACATCCGGCGAAATGACGGTCAACGGTTTTAACGTCTATACCCAGACAGAAAAAATAAAAAAAAGCATCGGTTATATGAGTCAGAAATTTTCGTTGTACGAAGACCTGACCATTTCAGAAAACATTCGGTTTTATGCATCCATTTACGGTATGAGAGCAAAAGAGAGAAAGGCGAGGGAGACCGAATTGTTGAAAAAACTAAACATTGCTCATCTCAAGGACAGACGGATTGGTTCACTTCCATTGGGATGGAAGCAAAAGCTGGCATTTTCTGTCGCAATCTTTCATCAACCAGATCTTGTTTTTTTGGATGAACCAACCGGAGGAGTGGATCCAGTAACACGTCGACAGTTCTGGGACTTAATTTATGACGCTACAGCATCCGGGATTACAGTTTTTGTAACAACACATTACATGGATGAAGCTGAATATTGCGATCGTGTGTCTATCATGGTAGCGGGAAAAATTGTAGCACTGGACAGCCCCAAAGAATTAATGAAAACATATCAGGTTTCAAACATGGATGAAGTCTTTTTAAAACTAGCGAGGTAGATTAGTATGAACCGTTTTCGAGGATTTGTTATAAAAGAATTTTACCATATTTTCAGGGATGTGAGAACACTCATTATTCTCTTTGGAATACCTGTTGCCCAACTGGTATTATTTGGATATGTACTTACGACCGAGATTAGCAATGTGAAAATTGGGGTATTGGATTATTCTAAAGATGATGTAACTGTAGAGATTGTTAATAAGCTTCTTGGAAGCGGCTATTTTGAGTTGGCTGCAAATATCAATAACCCGGATGAAATTGATGCACTTTTTAAAAGTGGCAAGGTGAAAGAGGTGTTGGTGTTTGAAAACAACTTTGGGAGGAATCTTTTAAGCGAAGGTGGCGCAAACCTGCAGATTATAGCGGATGCCTCAGATCCCAATATGGCAACACTGGTAAGTACCTATTCCAATGCAATCGTAATGGATTATCTACGTCCTAAAGCCGGTGTTCAGAACGGTGTTGCAACAAAAGTCAGGATGCTTTTTAATGAAAATCTTAAGGCTGCATACAATTTTGTTCCCGGTATCATCGCGGTGATACTCATCCTTATCTCAGCGCTTATGACATCCGTTACGATTGCCCGGGAAAAAGAAATGGGAACAATGGAAATATTGCTGGCCTCACCACTCAAGCCCATTCAGATCATATTGGGCAAAGTAACTCCATATTTAATTCTTTCGGTGCTTGATGCTGTGCTTGTCTTGTGGTTGGGGAATGTTGTGTTTGATGTTCCCATAAAGGGAAGCATGGTTATTCTATTTGGGGAGATCGTTTTGTATGTGTTACTGGCTTTGAGTCTGGGCGTGTTTATATCCACCAAAGCTCCAAATCAAATGATTGCGATGGCGATATCTGCGTTTGCTTTAATGCTGCCAACCATATTGCTGTCAGGTTTTATCTTTCCAATTAAAAACATGCCGCTGGTGTTGCAATATTTAAGTTTGATTATGCCACCCAGATGGTTTATTGAAATAGTAAGGGGAGTGATGTTAAAAGGAGCAGGGCTTGATGTTGTGTTAAAGCCTACCCTGATTTTAATCGGCATCACCATCGTAATTCTTGGATTGGCTGTTAAAAACTTTAAAATCAGACTGGAATAATGCGCACCATTCTATACATCATACAGAAGGAGTTTATACAGACATTTCGAAACAAAGCGATGTTGCCGATTATTTTTGCATTGCCTCTGGTTCAGATGCTCATTTTGGTTTATGCTGCGACCTTCGAAATAAAAGAGATTCACATGGCAGTTGTGGATAGAGATAATTCTCAAAGTTCCAACGAATTGATCTCACATTTTTCAGGATCTCCATTTTATAAAATAGATCAATATGGAACAGATGCCTTGAATATTGAAGATCTGTTGGTGCAAGGAAAGGTGGATGCTGTGTTGCAGGTTCCTCAGGATTTTGAATCAGATTTATTTAGTACAGGGGCATGCGATGTTCAGTTGTTAATGGATGCACTCAATGGTAATGCTGCGGAGTTAACAGTGGCATATACCCAGCAAATCATTGCTTCATTTAATCAGGATGTTCTATTAAAGCAAGTCAATATATCCTTGTCAAACAGACCCATGATTCTTGTGAATACAAATTTCTGGTACAACACAGAATTAGATTTTAAATTTTACATGGCACCAGGGGTTCTGGTGATTCTGGTGACCATTATCGGAATGATGTTGGGAGGGATGAATCTTGTACGAGAGAAGGAACTAGGTACCATCGAGCAAATAAATGTTACTCCAATCAAAAAATATCAGTTCATTGCCGGGAAACTCATTCCTTTTTGGTTGATTGGTTTGTTTGATTTATGCCTGGGGCTGTTAGTGGCAAAATTGGCATTCAACATTCCTTTTGTTGGTAATATCGGCGTTTT
>JBFHER010000178.1:0-7660 GCA_041584055.1 Bacteroidales bacterium | reverse complement strand
TTTTAAATACGCATTTTTATTTCATCCGATTTATGTAAATCAAGGGAGCAACCGTACTACCGTAGCCCCCTCGTCGCTCTCGCGCCCATCAGCTCTTACAGCGGTGACTTTGATGGTCATCTGGCTGATCTGATTAAGGTCGAAAGCTTTATAAACAAAATTTGTCTCCTTTACATTCGACGCTACCAGTTCATAATCAGGGGCATTGCCCACAGCACGATATAAGTTGTATGATGCTGCATCAGTACTGGCGGCCCATGAAAGCTGTACCTGATCTTTTGCTGCATGACCAACGATTTTCAGGTTCGCAGGCGCAACGACGGGATGAACAAGCGGGATTTTTGTGATCACATACGTTTGTCCTTTGCTGGTCTCTATCCGAATAAGATCATCATCCTTAGCCAGGAATTTCACATTTTTACCTTTTGAGGTTTTAATCGCAGCCTTTGCTACGCCAGGATAACTCAACGCAAGTGTACCTCCCGATTTTGACAATACTTCCAACTTTTCAGCATGTCCTTTAGACCATTGCGCTGAAACTTCAAAATTACCACGTGCCAACAAGCCACGGTAACTACCTTCCGCCCATGCTTCCGGCAATGCTGATAATGGTGTCACTACGTAATCCTGACTTTGCATGAGCATCTCTGCAACTCCGGCAGTTGCACCGTAGTTTGCATCCGCCTGGAATAACTGACCACCACGGTGATCATTGAACAGGTTGTGCATGAAGTTTCCACCAAGCAACGCTTGATAATAAGCGTAAGCCTCTTCACCATCCTGAAGTCTGGCCCACATAGCAATTCGTTCAGCCCGTGCCCAGCCAATATTGGTTTTATGGCTTCGCTTTACCAGACTCACCTTTGCGGCATCGAGCCAGGCTGGTGTGGTGTTAGTGATCAACTGCCCTGGATATAAGCCCAGTAACATGGAAGTATGTCGGTGACTGGGATCACCAATCTCTCCATAATATTCCTCCTGACGGAATTCCTTGATATGCCCTGATTTCCCAACCTGAATCGGATCCAACAGGGGAAGCTGCCTTTCATACGTATTTAACCGGTCATCGGAACGACCTAATATGTCTGCAGCTTTTAATGTGTTGTGATGGTTCTCGTAGAACATTTGCTGATCGAAGGTCGTACCTACTGTATCCCTGATTTTTTGCTCAGGTGTTGATGAAGGTTTGGCCAACAAAGCGCCATCAATGGGTTGAACGAAACGGGACGCAAAGTTAGCCTGTTCGTAAATCACCGGATACACCTTATCTTTCAGAAGGGACTCATCGCGAGTGAAATCGTAATAATCCCAGAACATCAGACCAATCCAGGAACCAGTTCCAAAACCGGCAACGCGAGACCTCCCCGGTACATTGTAGGGATTGCTCCAAAAAGGCCCTGACCAGCCATTGTTTCCATTCGGATCAAGTTGTGAAGGATTATACTGTTCAACATACTGTGACGCATACAGATGCTGACGTGGTTCGAAAGACTTGAAATAGTCGACATAGGACTCAAACAACTCCGACAAGTTCGTTGAAAAGACAGGTGCGTAAGCCATCTGTACATTCGTGTCGTGCAGATACTGTGAAGCCCATGGCGCATCGCTATAGACGTTCCAGATCCCCTGTAGGTTAGGCGGAAGCGTTCCTTTTCTGGAAGAGCAGATGAGCATGTAACGACCAAACTGAAATGCAAGTTCTTCCAGGTATCTGTTTGAATTACCTTCGGGATAAGCATCCACCAATTCATCGGTTGGAATTTCTGGTTCTGATGCACCAAGATCGAGGCTCACCCTGTTGTAAAGTTCCTTATAGTCGTTCTGGTGGTTGGCCATTAATTCCTCATACGATTTTGCTGCTGCATCACTGATGTACTTACTTACTTTGTCATGTGGATCATGGAAGCCCGCAAGTTTTTGGTCTGGCGAGTCAGTCAGGAAAATCTGGGAGTCAATTTTGTAGTTGGTCCCTACAGCAATAAGTATCATCGCACGGTCAGCACCTGAAACGGTGAGCGCACCATTTTCTTCAGCTTTCATCGTACCTCCCTCAGGGATGACCCTGAACTGGCCTTCGTACTTAATGTTGTAGTGATGCATCAGGCCTGACAGCGTGATCGTGTTGCCTTTTGCCACAACAGATCCTGATTTACCAGCATTCAAAAAAGGAATGGTGGGCTGCAGTGTGAACGACACCTTCCCTGCTTTGGATGCACTGAGTTGGATCACCATCACTTTATCGGGATAACTCGTGAAGAATTTCCGGGAGTACAACACCCCATCGTGCTTGTAGCTTACACTTGAAATCCCCTCATTTAGATCCAGGTCGCGCACATATTCAGTGGTGTTTTTGTGGTTAAAATGCAAGTAAACCTCGGCAAAGTTATTTAGTCCTCCGTGACGGAATCCGCCACCTTCTTCTGAGCTGTAAAGACTGTTCTCGGTAATCTGGATCCGCTCTGTTTCCGTTCCCCCAAATACATTAACACCCATGTAACCATTGCCCATTGGGATGGAACGATCAGCCCACCCCTCATCACTGTTGGGGGCAGCCTCGTCGTACCAGAGTCGCAGTTCCTTTTTCGGTTTGTTTACTGGGCCATTCAGTGCCTTTTTATTTCCAAAGCAATTCTCATGTTCAGGTGATGAAACATTCAAGTCATGCTCCTTCGCTGAGGAACTTAAAATTACAAAAATTGCTGCAAGGCATATGACACCTGCTTTATTCATTCTGTTCATTTTATAAGAGTTTAATTTTATATTATTATTACACCTTAGTATCGCTTCTGTTTATGCATCAATGCGATGATTTACCAGTTTAAAATCGCTGTTAAAAACGCGTCCTTCTGAATTAACACCTTTGCAAGCAACTGTTGGGACACCGATTTATATTTTTCAATTCCTCTCTATGCATCTATTAAACATGTAACATTTATAATCACACCCGTTAAAATTATTCAATCGGAACTAACATCAGACCTTTAAAATTAGGTGCTTTACCTTCGAAATCAGATGTAATTTCAAGTGTCAATGTCTGCGCACCCTGCGTCGCGACATTCACTGTACCTAAAACTGCATGTAAATCAACTAATTTTTGTGTTGTTATTGTATTAACTCTCTTAAGTTCGATTAATTTATTTTCAACAGACTGCCCCGCAACACTAACCCGCATTTCACCATCTGCTTCCCATGCTCCACCTTGGCTTACATGGCAAACCACCACAACATTGTAACTTCCCGGCTTAAATAACTTAAAATCCCAGCTTAAGGCCTGTCCTTTTTTATTAAACCCAGCAACCGTTAATCCTCTTCCGGGCATAATTCCCTCTCCCGGCTTCTTATACATTTGATAATCCCATGGTCCAATGTAATCACTCGCTTGTAGTGGTCGCCTATCCGGAGTTGTAAACATCTTCATATCAATTGCTTTTGTTGGTTTCTCGGGCACATACTCCAGGTCATGCATCTCGGCATTGTAGGCATCCAACATTACCTTGCCATCTGTAAGTTGAAGATGATTCTTATCCATTGCGACATCACCAGCGACCACCAGTTTTATTACCGACACATATTCATCGGGTTGATTTTTCGGTATAGCTAGCGTAATTATATTTTGACCAGAAAAAGCATCAAATTTTGATGTGAAGTCGATGGCTTCACCGCTTGCCAATAGAGAAGCGCCCAAGATCTTATTATCCAAACCAAACAAAGTGAATTCGCCCGTTTTTGGCCATTCAACCACATTTAAATACAGATTTGTATTGACTCCTTCCTTGCGTTGAGTGATAGACCCCCAGCTAATTTGATATGGATAAGGTCCCGCTTTTGTTTCGTAAATGGCTTCACCATTTATTTCAAGCCAGGCACCCATTTCACTCAGTTTTTCCGCCATGTTTTTTGGAATCACACCATGCTTATCCGGGCCAACATTTAGCAATAAATTACCCCCATTTCCAGCGGCATTTATCAATCGATGAAGCAGATCTTTTGTGGATCGCAATTCTGCATCTTCCGACTCGTAATGCCACGAACCATCTGTCGTAATGGTTACAGCTGATTCCCATTGGACTCCTGGATTAAAATCAGGAGCCATATTGTCGTTCATTGTGAGGTAATCAACATAGCGCTGTGCATCATCATCACCCAACCTGCTATTGGAAAGCGTTCCATGTGAATGAAGCATATCCACCATATCTTGCTGCCGAAGGAGTGGTTTTTGATTTGGATGCCTAAACCTACGAGACGCATCGAACCAAATGAGGATGGGTTCATGTATTTCGCAAAGCTCATTAATAACCGCATGCAAGTATTCAACATAGGGTTCTATTTCCCCCATAACATCTGGCTCATTGTATAAAGGGTTACCCGGATCCGCAATTGCGTAATAGGCCCCCATCCGAAGCCCTTCAGCTTTGCATGATTCGGACAATTCCGTCAGGTACGGCTGCTTAAACTGTGTTAGATCTGTAACATCCCTTGTTGAAATTTTAGAGTCCCACATAATGATGTAAGATGACTGGTGCGTGGTTGGAACAATGTACTTCATGCCTGCCTGTTTGGCAATGCGCACCCATTCATCCGTATTCAAATTGTCTGGATTCCAATGATCCCGATCTCTTCTGTCTACATCAAAATGAATAAACATCCCAAATTTGGCACCTTTGTACCAGCTTAATGTACTGTCAGCTTTTGACATTGGTTTTTGAGCAGAACAAATGGTGTTCCCGGAAAGAACCATAATCAGAACAGTGCAAATTATTTTAATTATCTTTTTCATAAAATTTAATTGTTAGCATATCCCCTTGCAACAAAAGCATCATTCGAATTACCAGTCCATTGTTATATGCTCCCCGATACCCAATTCGATATCTTTCTCTTTCCCATTGCAAAGAATGGTTGTTTTCCCTCCTTTTTTGGCCAGCACTTCAACTTTAAACAATTTGCCTTTACTCCATTCCATTGATATTTCGAAACCACCACGTGCGCATAAGCCTTTCACTGAACCTTCTGCCCAAACATCTGGCAAGGCAGGGAGTAAATGAATGTTGCCTTCATGCGATTGCATTAACATTTCAACTACCCCGGCTGCACCTCCAAAGTTGCCATCAATCTGAAATGGTGGATGCGCATCCAGTAGGTTCGGGTAAGTGCCTCCTCCTTTGCTATAATCGGTATGCAATCCGGAAGGTTCCACAAACTGCAACAGTTCTCTGTACATTTTATAGGCATGATTACCATCTAGCAATCGTGCCCACAGGTTAATTCGCCAACCTTTGGACCAGCCGGTAGATTCATCCCCCTTTATTTCAAGTGATCTTCTACAAGCAGCTGCTAAATCTGGCGTCAAATCAGGGGTAATGTGATTCCCGGGATGCAGGCCAAACAAATGCGACTGATGACGGTGTTGCGGATCAGCATCTTCCCAATCGTGGTACCATTCCTGCAAATTACCCTTTTTGCCAATTTGATACGGATGCATTTTTTCTAATGCCTGTTCCAATTCGGCTCTAAAATCTTTATCAACATCTAACACTTTCGAAGCTTCAATCAATTGTAAAAAACTTTCGCGAATCATGGCTAAATCAGCAGTACCTCCATACAAGGTATGCCCTTTGTAACCATCATTTGTTAAATAGGTATTCTCGGGAGAAGTTGATGGAGAAGTTATCAATTTGCCATTCTTATCCTCGATCATCCAGGCAAGACAAAATTCTGCTGAACCTTTCATTCGTGGATAGGCTTCATTTTTAAGAAAATCCTTGTCTTGTGTAAACTGAAAATGCTCCCACAGGTGAGTGACCAGCCATGTTCCACTCATGTTCCAGTTGGCCCACTGAGGACTCCCTTTTCCAAAGTCACCCACAGGATTACTCATGGCCCAAATATCAGAAGTGTGACATGCTGCCCATCCTTTATCTACACCATAGAACGTTTTTGCAGTTATCGCACCGGTTTGTGAAAGATTGCCGATATAGCTCAGTAATGGCATATGCAATTCGGAGAGGTTGGCCGTTTCAGCCATCCAGTAATTCTCCTCCACATTGATGTTCATTGTATAATTACTACACCAGGGCGGCTGCACATAAGGATTCCAAATACCCTGTAGCGTAGAAGGAACTCCTTTGGTACGTGAACTGGAAATCAACAAATAACGACCATATTGGAAATACAAAACCTCCAGATTAAGATCTTCTTCGCCATGAAAGTATCTTTTTAAGCGTTCATCCGTTGGAATGTCGGGTGCACTTGTTCTTCCTAAATTTAGTTGAACACGGTTAAATAAGTGCTGATAATCAGCGAGGTGATCTGCTTTTATTCTCGCATAGCCCTTCTTTTCGGCGTTTGACAATTGTTTGCCGGCAATTGTTTTATTGTTGAGGCCTTCTTTTGCCGGATCTTTATCAAACCCATTAAAACTGGAAGCTATGGAAAGATATAGAATGGCTTCATTGGCTCCTGTTACGATGAGTGAACTATCAGTATAGCTAACTTCACCGCCATCATTTTTTATTTTAAGATAAGATGAAAAACGTGTGCCACGATTCTCATCAAAACGAATCGGATCTTTGACATATTTCTGGACATTATGTGCAACATAGTAAGGCGCATATCCATCGGCTTTTAAAACATTATTTTCAACCTCAGTTTTGTATTTCAGCAAGCTGTTAAATTTCACGCTAAAATTGAGTGCCGATTTTATATCAGTACTGAGCTTCACCACCATAATTTGGTCGGGGTGAGAAATTAAATATTCACGAGTAAAGGTGATGCCGTCAACCTGATAGTTTACCTTTGAAATAGATTTGCTGATATCCAATTCGCGATAATACTTTTCGGCTTTACCCTTATGTTCAAAATTGATAAAGAGGGTTCCAAGCGGAGCATACGACTCGGTAAATTTACCCTGAACATTACGATTCAATTTATCAGCCAACTTATAATCTTCATTCGCCAATGCTTCCCGAACCTGAGGAATAAATTTATAGGCTTCGGGGCTCATGTTCGCGTCAACCGGCTCTCCCGACCATAATGTTGCATCGTTCAAATAGATCTGATCAGACGCAACGCCCCCAAAGACAGAAGCGCCCATTTTACCATTTCCAAGCACCAGGCTTTCTTCGAAATAGGTCGCAGGTTTATTGAACCACAATTTTGTGGAGGACTGCGCTGTTGCAAGCTGCAGTGCAATATGGGACAGCACAAATATGAATACTATGTGATACGATTGCTTCATTTTAGTCACTCTATCTAATTTTAGTTCACTTCCTGATTTCCGCTTTTACGCCTCTCATAACATCCAGGGCTTTCTCCCCAACTGTTCCATCCTGAAAAACGGACAGATTAATTGTAACTGCACCTCCATTCTCCATGCACGCATTAATGTATGTACTCAGTTCTTCGGCGGTGAATTTTGGATCCTTGATCCCTGTTCTTCCGGCTCCCCATGCATGCTTTTCCATGGTTAGCAGCACCTGATACGGCAGGTTTGGAGAAGGCCCGTTTTTCATAAACCCATTCTCCGGTGGCGCGATCGGATGTTGCACTTCGCCCGGCCAATAATCCTGCCATGGCGATACATCCGGCCAAATCCAGGCATTAAGGCAAATAATTCTATCCTTATTTCCCACTTTTGATGCATTGTAAAAGACCTCGAAAGGCA
>JBFHER010000177.1:0-7766 GCA_041584055.1 Bacteroidales bacterium | reverse complement strand
CGTAAAGAAAGAAGAGTAGTCTAATTGACAGTTAATAAACTGCGCTGAAAAGATAAGTTGATGACAATTGTGAAATAACCAACCAATCAGTTTACATTCAGTAAATTTTGTGTCGCGCAGTACCGTTCCTCCACAAGTGCAATTACTTAAATCACAGCCGGAAAAAGAACATTCTATGAAATCAAGCCCCGATAGATTTATTCCTGATAAATTACAATTTTTAAATGTGCAGTATTCATACCTCCCTTTGTCAAGTCCATTTGCAATAAAGTCCTTGTTTGTGAAAATACGATCCTCAATGACGGTCATACCTGTTCCTTTGTTTAGTTATATTATGCACTCATGCGAATAATTCGCAGCACTAATTGCGCCGGTTTGTATCCATAAAACAAATAATAAGCCTGTCCGGATATGTTCACACATGAGCGTAAAAAATAATCCAGAATGTTTATGAGCTTATTGATAAGTCATCATCTTGCTCAGATACTTTCCGATAATGTCAAATTCAAGATTTACAACTGTTCCCTTTTTGAATTCATGGAAATTAGTGAATTCATAGGTATAGGGTATGATGGCGACGGAAAATTGATCATCTTTGGAATTAACAACCGTTAAACTGACGCCATTGACAGTTACGGAGCCTTTTTCAACAGTGATATATCCTTTTTTTGCCATCTCCTTATTGATCTTGTATTGGAAAGTGTAGTACCAGCTTCCGTCTGCTTCTTCCACAGAGATACAGGTTGCAGTCTGGTCAACATGTCCCTGAACAATATGTCCGTCAAGACGCCCATTCATCATCATGCTTCGTTCCAGGTTTACTTTCCCACCAACTTTCAATAAACCGAGGTTTGATTTGTCAAGCGTTTCCTGGATGGCCGTTACTGTATATGTATCATCCATAATGTCCACCACGGTAAGACAAACACCATTGTGTGAAACAGATTGATCTATTTTTAATTCATCCACAAAGGAACAACGCACCGTAATGTGAAGGTTCGATTTTTCTTTTTTGAGTGCAACAATTTCTGCAGCTTCTTCAACTATTCCTGAAAACATATCTGTATAAATTATATCTGTAACAATTATTCTAATTCAAATACCTGCTCTCCAATATGAGCACCATCTGCAAAAAGGTCAATCTTGTAATTCCCCTCAAACAAAAACTCTTCCACCGTCCAGAATAAGCTTACGGGCAATTCTTCACCACCGTATTCTACAATTCGCATGATGGAATAGGGGAGTTCCTTGTCCTCATGCTTAAACGTTTTTGAATCCTGCTTGATGATAACATCTCCGTTTGGTCCTGTTATTCGTGCAAAAATTTGCTTTTCACCCACAGGCGCTGTTACGTTTTTACCAATCCGGAAATCAAACTGTATTTTCGCGGTTTTTGACAATCTTCTGGCTTTTCGTCCTTTGTCCGTCAGCAATGAGACTTCTATGCCTTTGGCTTCCAGTTGTGCAGCAATGGCAACTTGTTCGGTCAGTCCTTCCTTTACCTGTTCAAGTTTCGTTAGCTCGTGGGTGACTTCCCTAAATCGCTCCCGAACCACTTGATTCTCTTCAACCAATGCCGCATTTACACGATTTAGCGAATCAATATGAACAACATAATGGCGCATCACGCCACGTAAGGTGCTTAATTCTTTTTTATATTCCCTTATTCGTGCAGCATTGGTCGCTTTTACCGTTTGAAGTTCCTCAATCAGTTGAACCACCTTTTGTTGTTCTATTTCCAGACGCAAATAAATACTGTCGTTGTCAGTTTGTATGGAGTCATATTCAGTTACCAGTGTTTTATACTCCGTAATTAATAATGTTTTTTCTTCCGTTAAGGAGTCAACAATTTCATTTAACTCTTTCTTTTGAGTAAAAAACATGATGCCTAATACGATGGCTATTACTGCAAAAACAGCTCCTAAAATCAAGACTGTTCTGTTTTTATTCATATCAATCCTTTATTTTTTCAATATCACGCAAAAGTACCAGTTTTATTGTAAACAACTCCATATTTCACAAGGAATGGATCAACATTTTTTACAAGGGTTGATAATCGTGGCTTGATGGAAAAATTCTATTCTGCTGTATCAATTGTATTAATATGATCCTGCATAGTTTCTCAATTGTCTTATTTTAGCCATGTTAAAAACAAATGGCACGGCTTTTGTTTGTAAGATGCAAGCGGACCCATAAAAACAGAAAATAGTTCGCATTGAAGCGCCTGTTCATCGTATCATTCAAGTTGTAGAACGAAAAAATATTTGTGTTGCGGATACAGGTCAGAATGTAAAGGGGTAAGGCGGAAAAACTTGTTTATTTAGATGATCCGGATTGCTCAGTTATAAAGTATAAAACTTAAAAAATAATGTCATGAAAAAGTTAGCGAATTTTGTTATGTTGTTGGGTGTCATAGCCCTTATGTCTTGTGAAACAGTTGAGGGCCCTATGGGTCCGCAGGGGCCTGCCGGCGCAGATGGGTTGATCGGATCAATCTTTGAAGCTGAGGTTGATTTTACCGCCAGCAATGGCTATGCAGTTTTGGTTAGTTTTCCAGAGGGCATTGAATTGTATAACACGGATCTTGTAATGGCTTATGTACTACAGGGTGTGGACAATGGTACTGACATTTGGGAGCCACTGCCGCAAACAATTTTTTACGAAGGGAAAACCTTGTTATACACCTTTGATCACACTTTTCAGGATATCAATTTCTTTATGGATGGAACCGTTGATTTGAATACTTTGCCGGCAAATTATACAGATGGGCTTGTGTTCAGAGTTGCAATTATTCCAGCTGCATTTATTGCAAAAGTTAATCCGGCAAATATGAGTGAAGTAATGGGCATCATGAGCGAAGAAGCCGTACATGATTTGAGTCGATTGCACCCCTGATTTTTCAATACAATTTCATCAATGAATCATTTTTTTTAAGGTGGTGCATTTTATAGATATGTTCTGATTTTTTGAGACCTGGGTTTTCAATTTGCCTGACGATGGGATTGGTTTGAAAATTTCTTATATAATTCACTATCTTTGGCCTGTCAAACTTGAAAATAAGTGTTTAGAAAAAAGCAGGGATTGAACAACTTGCGCTTAACCAGAAAATGAACGTAGATTTATGTGGGGATTGATAGGACGTAAGGATTTGACTATTAAGAACATTCGTAGGGCATTTTATGCGCTGATTATTGCATTTTTTATCGTTTCATCATTGCCATTGGGGGTCCCTATGTTTTCTGTACCTGTGGGGCCGTTTTACTTTCGTTCAGATCACCTGATTCATATGTTTATTTACTTCTGTATCACCTTTATGGGGGTGATTGTCTACAGTCGGGCAGAACGAAAAAAAGCGATCCTTTTTTTTATAGGAATATTTGTATTTGCAATCATAGAAGAAGGGCATCAAATGCTGGTCCCAGGGCGGGATATGAGCAAAGGTGATTTATTGTTTGATTTTGTGGGCATCGGCGGTGCAATCATTGTTCATTGGATTTTAAACCGAACAAATCAACTCAGCTGGATTGTCCAGGAAAAAAGCGAAACAAAAGCGTCATAATCCTTGAACTTACCAAAGCAATTTTAGACTATCGTGAATTTCTTACCAGTTGTATGCTAGCAGCAAATTCCCTTAAGACTCGTTCTGTTGTGTTCCAATCGATGCAGGCATCTGTAATGGAAACCCCATATTTTAATTCTTTAAGATCAGAAGGTATTGCCTGGTTGCCACTGTGCAAATGACTTTCGAGCATTACACCCAGAATGGATTGATTGCCTGCATTGATTTGTTTGGCAACCTCCTTTAGGACTTTTGGTTGATTATCAGCTTTTTTGCCGCTGTTAGCATGACTGCAGTCCACCATTATACGGGGTTTCATACCCCTTTTTTCCATCATCTTCTCGTATTTTGAAATGGAAGTCTTGTCAAAGTTCGGTGTTTTGCCGCCTCTTAAAATGAGGTGGGTATTAGGATTTCCCATGGTATGAATATCAGCAACTCTGCCCTCCGGGTTGATACTAACAAAGGTATGAGGGGCAGCAACAGACTCCATGGCGTTCAATGCAATGTTAATGTCGCCATCTGTTCCGTTTTTAAAGCCCACAGCAGCAGTCAATCCGCTTGCCATTTTTCTATGACTCTGAGATTCAGTGGTTCTTGCGCCAATGGCAGTCCAGGAGAATAAATCCTGAATATACTGAGGTGTAACAATATCAAGTGCTTCTCCTGCAGCAGGAACACCCAGTTCTGCAATGTACACCAATAGTTCCCTGGCTAAACGAAGACCATCTTCAGTTTCGAAGCTTTCATCCAGATAAGGATCGGTGATAAGTCCCTGCCATCCTGTTGTGGTACGAGGCTTTTCAAAATAAACACGCATAACGATGCATAGCGTGTCCTTTAATTCATCAGCCAGATTCTTTATCTTATTTGCATATTCCTTTGCTGCTTTTATATCATGTATAGAACATGGTCCAACAACAACTAAAAGTCTGTTGTCTTTTTTGTTTAGAATGTTTTTTATGCTTGTTTGTCCCTCTAAAACCGTTTGAACCGCCCTTTCGGTAAGTGGAAAAGTTTTTTTGAGTTGTGAGGGACTGATCAAAGTCTTTTCAATGTTGATGTTTATGTTCTCGATGCGTATGTCAGTCATGTGTTTTTACTTTTCTGCGAAAGTAACTAAGATTATCCTGAATTAACATGATTTTTTTCTATTGCTTTGCTGTGCATCCAGGAACGGATATGAATATTTAATTAAAATACCTGTAAAGCTTAAAGTGATGCGATGTTTAAGTATTCGAATTTCAGTCAATGGTTGAGGTTCAAGGGGAGCGTTCCGTTGCGCCCGATCCCGAAAATTTCGGAACCGGGCATACCACGGTGTTCTGAATTTTATAATTCTATGTTGAAAAGGGTGGTACTTAGGTAGCGCTCTCCTGTATCAGGTAGCACAACCACAATCGTTTTTCCCTTATTTTCAGATCGCTTTGCTATTTCCAATGCGGCATGAAGAGCTGCACCACAAGAGATCCCGGCCAAAATGCCTTCGGTTTTGGCAAGATTTCTTGCTGTTGTAAATGCATTTTCTTCAGAAACTTTAATCACTTCATCAAAAATATGCGTATTCAGTATGTCCGGAATAAAACCAGCACCAATACCCTGAATCTTATGAGGGCCCGGGGAACCTCCTGAAAGCACGGGTGAACCTTCTGGTTCAACAGCAATCACTTTAACCTCTGGATTGCGTTTTTTTAGTGTCTCTCCAACACCAGTTATGGTTCCACCTGTACCAATGCCTGCAACAAATATATCAACCTTACCATCCGTATCTTCCCAGATTTCCTGAGCTGTTGTTTGTCGGTGTATCTCCGGATTTGCCGGATTTCTAAATTGTTGAGGGATAAACGATTTTTCGAATCCTGAAGCAATTTCTTCCGCCTTGGCAATGGCACCCTTCATTCCTCCGCTGGCAGGCGTGAGTACAAGTTCAGCACCATAGGCAACAAGGATCTTTCGTCGTTCAATACTCATGCTTTCCGGCATGGTTAATATCAAACGATAACCTTTTGCGGCACTCACCAAAGCCAGTCCAATGCCTGTATTGCCACTGGTTGGTTCAACGATCACAGTGTCCTGGTCTAACAGGCCTTCTTTTTCCGCCTGCTCGATCATGGCATTTGCAATTCGGTCCTTTACAGAACTACCGGGATTAAAAGACTCCAGCTTCGCAAGAAGGATGCTGTCTGATTCATTAATTCGATTCAATTTAACCAGGGGTGTTTTACCAATGGTTTCTGCGATGTTTTTAAAAATTCGTCCCATGTTATATATTGATTTACTATTTGAAATAAAAAAGCCCCTCACAATTGTGAAGGGCTATATGCTTTATTTTATCTGATGATATACAATTACATATACACTTCACGTTTAGAAGGGCTAAACATACAACAGCACATCATTTTATCGATCAAAATTCTTGTCATTTCATTCATTTTTCTTTTGCAAAGTTATTCTTATTTTTAGTAATTCCAAATAAGAATTAAATTTTCACCCATAAATATTTAAAAAAACATTTTAGGCAGGATTTTTATCTGATCTTTGATGATGATATATATAAAATAAAACCATTGAGGAAGCTTTTGGGGCACGTGATGCGTTATGAAAGAGTATTTACTTTTGAGGCAAGAAAGAATTGGTAATTTCTATTTATTTAATAATTAAAACCTGATTTTTTTAAAATAAAAAGACTGTTTGATTCAATGTTTCATGGTACGATTTCGAGGATAATATTTTTTTTATTTAAAATATCATAATGCGGGAATAAAAGCAATATTAACGGTGTCTAATCATCAATTGCGTTTCAAAGCGAATTAACCACATTTGAAAGTTTGAATTTTGGAAATTAAAATTGAACAACTCAGTAAGATCTATCCCAACGGTCATAAAGCGTTGAACGAGGTTAACTTAACCATCAGGGAGGGGATGTTTGGATTGCTTGGCCCAAACGGTGCGGGTAAGTCAACATTGATGCGTATACTGGTGACATTAATGGAACCTTCTTCAGGAAAAATCCTGATAAACGGAAAAGATGCACGAAAGAACAGACATGAAATACGTTCGGTTTTGGGGTATCTTCCGCAGGATTTCAGATTTTTTTCAAAACTAAAGACCTGGGAGTTTTTGGATTATGCTGCTCGACTTGGTGGAATAGGACCACGTAAAGTACGTTTAAAAATGGTGGATGAGATGCTGGATAAGGTAGGTTTGTTGCAGGTGAGGGGGCGAATGGCCAACAAGCTTTCCGGAGGAATGAAGCGGCGTCTTGGGATTGCTCAGGCTTTGATAGGTGATCCGAAAATTGTAATTGTGGATGAGCCAACCACCGGACTTGACCCGGAAGAACGCATACGGTTTAGAAATTTACTTGCAGACTTAAGTCAGAGTGATACCATCATTATATTGTCGACCCACATAGTGGGTGATATTTCCAGTACCTGTAATCAAATGGCCCTTTTAAATTTAGGAGAGTTGGTTTATCATGGGGCACCGGATGATTTGGTGATGAGTACGAAAGGGCATGTTTGGCAGGCGGAGGTAACACAGGAGGAATATGATGTTATTAAGGAACAATATCCTGTTATATCAACAATCCCCGCCGGAATTGGCTGGGAGATACAGTTTGTTGGTGAAAATGTGAATGGAATTAATGCGAGGCAAATTGATCCAACCCTGGAACATGCCTATGTGCATTTTATGGAGAACAATTTAAACCACTGGAATCTGTGATACAAATTCGGTCGATAAATAATGTGGCTCGTTATGAGCGTAAAACGCTGTTAAGAAGCTGGTTCTTTAGAATCTTTGTGGCAATTGCCCTTTTTTACATGATCATGTTTAACATCTTCTTTTTTGCACACGATCAGCAATCAAATTGGATGTTCAGGGCGCTTGAAAGCTTTATGCCATATATCAATACCTTATTTATAAATGTGGCACAGGCTGTGGTGGCCGTTTTTTTGGCTTCTGATTTTCTGAAACAGGACAAAAAACTGGATACTGCAGAAGTAATTTATACGCGTCCAATTTCAAACATAGAATATGTGGTAGGTAAAACATGGGGAATAATCTCTGTGTTTATGGGCCTTACGTTTTTCTTTATGCTCATAACAGCAATTTTTAATTTTGTGATTAAAGATGTTGGTTTTGATCCCATGAGTTATGTAATGTATCCTTTGTTAATTGCGCTGCCAACGCTTGTTTACATTCT
>JBFHER010000176.1:0-7770 GCA_041584055.1 Bacteroidales bacterium | reverse complement strand
GTGGAGCTGGAGGGAGTCGAACCCTCGTCCAAACCAGGAGTTAATAAGCTTTCTACATGTTTAGTTCTGACTTGGTTTTCGAGTAACAGCAGGATCAGAACCACCGACCGTTACCTTAGCTCCTTTATTTTCGGTTTAAAGCCAGAGCAACTAAAAACCTATCCCTGAATTTCTAGCACCGCCTGGTGGAAACGCCTCAAGGCCTGGGCTTCTCCGACGATGTCTCGTTCCAATATCTAATACCGGAATAAAGTTAATCTACTAAACTTCGATTAAGCAGCAAGAGCGTAATTGTTTTCGCCAATTAAAAAATGTGAACGTTGAGATTAACGAGCCCCCGTACAATGCTCGACATGCTTACATACCACCTCATCTAGCTGTCAAAACCAGTCAGCCCCATGATGATTTATTCTACGCAGCGTTCTGCGTTCAAATCTTTAACAAAAGTAGCAAATAAGTTCCGTATTATATTGGCTATTTAAGTTGATTTAAGAATAAAATATTTTTTCCCTCTCTTTTAAGTTTTCTGTATCGGATGGTCGACACCATTCATCAACGGCAATGAAAAAACCGGCATCACTCGAAGTGCAATGCCGGTTTTGCAAAAGGAAAAGACTTTAATTTTTATTTATAAAAAATATTTTCACCAGTATTTTCAGAGAAGGTATTCGCAAATTCGGTGAGTGTTGCGCCCGTATTAACATAGATACCATAGTCCCCGCTTTTTTGAATCAGCGTATTATCCACCTGGAGTTTACCACCTTTTACATAAAGTGCACTTTTTACATTGCAACAGTACACATAATTCTCTCCCGCATTTGAAATCACTGCGTTCGAAATCTTATTATTGATGCTATTGGTTTCAGTATGAATGCCTCGCCAATAGCCTGGAATATCTTCATAACCACGAAGAACAACCTGATCATCGGCCGTCCCGTTAATGCTTATGGAGCCGTCGTCGTAAACGCCCAAACCGCCACCCGATTTAAACACCAACTCCACCCCTTTTTCGATAGTGAGCGGCATTGTAACATCAAGCACTTCGGCAATCAGGTAAGGGGTACCAGACGCATTTGTTTTAAATAACGTTGAACTTTTCACATCCGAATTAACAAAGGCAATGTAGTTATAAGCTGCACTGCTGCTCGAATAAGTCGAAAGTTCATCCAGTTCAGATGCGCGTTCCGCAGCAATTTTAAGCGGTTCTTTGTCAGCGTTGATAGAGATGTTGCTATAGCCACTAAAGCTGAAGTTTGTAGCAGCATATATCCCGACACTGTTACTTTCGATGGAAACATTTTGAAGCTTACATTTTCCTGTTTTCAAATATAGGGCAGCGGGCTCATTACAGCAATACACATAATTACTACCGGCATTTTCGATGTTCAGATATTGTAAATCGTTGGATAGGCTGTTGGTTTCGATGTGAATGCCTCGCCAATAACCAGCCACATCTTCCCAACCTCTCAAAATGACCGGCATATCCGAAGTACCTGTTATTTTTAGGCTTCCTCCATCGTAAACACCAACACCACCGTTTTCTTCGAAAGCAATTTCTGTTCCTGCCTCAATGACCATGGCATGCTTCACATCCAACACATCTCCTTCCACCAAATAGGGAACCGTTGTTTTTGACCAGGTGATTGCTTCTAAGGTGGGTGTTGAAGCAACATAAATGTAATCTTTTACATTGCCTGTAAAGTTGGAGCCTGGGTCAGAAATATCATTCAGAACATTCATCGTTATGCTAAGTGGAAAATCATCGTGCGTTGTAACCACGACACCTTCAAATGATGTAAACTGTGCATCATTCGAAGCTGCAATGCCAACTCCTCCTCCATTGGCAAAGGTTACATTTTTCAAACCAATTTTACCGTCTTTGTTGAAAAGCGATGCAGCCATGTTACAACAATAAACATAGTTACTACCTGCATCGGAGATGATCACATCAGAAAACTGATTGTTTACGGATGATGTTTCAATGTGTATCCCTCTCCAGAAGCCCTTAACCGGAGAGTCTCCCTTAAGAATAATGGGTTCTTCAGCAGTACCCAACATATTCAAGGTCCCATTATCATAAACACCTAAACCGGCATTTTCTTTAAAGGAGATCACCACACCTGCCTCAATCACCAGTGGCGCTGTTACATCCAATACACAATCCACGATGTAATCCACATCAGCGGGACCATTTTTCAGTGTCATTGAGGATGAGAAAGCGTTGCAATCAAGCAGCTGTGATGTGTAGGGACCATCCGTACCGGTGCCATTTCGAATCCATTTTTGGATGTTTCCCGCACCAGTAGATCCCACAGAAACATTCAGAACAGAGTCGTTAATTATGGTCATAACTGCAACATAGTATTGACCATCACTCCCCAGTTCATAATAGGAGAACGTGGTTTCTGAATCAGGTGCAATATCCTTCCATTTTATTTCACCGATGCCAAAAGTGCTTGAATTTCCGGAGTCTGTTATGTGTCCTGAAGTCCCGTTAATGGTGATGAGCATGTTATCATTAGCCGGATTGTTACTTTCAACCCGGCGCCAGGTTCCGGTCAGCGTATCGTATCGCACCCCATCCTTTGCTGCCTGTCTGACATCATTATTAACATTAATGGTAATGATCCATTCATTAACAACGGTGATGCTAGCATTTTGAGAAGAGCCATCGATCCCAATTTCATCAAAATTAAAAGAGATCGCCGAATTGGAAACAATATCTTTCCAAATGACATCTCCATTTTGATAGCCCGATGTGCCGGCATCACTTACCACACCCTGATTCCCTTCAATTTTAACTTTAATTGTGGCTGATTCTGCTGTTTTTACAGTCCACTCTCCCTGAATGATCTCTAAAACAATTTGATCCGTTTCGCACTCCTCCTGCGTACACGAAATAACAAAAGGCACAAATAGCAGTGCCAGATAAACTACGTTTTTCATTTTCATGGTAATTTTTAAATTTAATGAAACGATAGATTAATACAGCGTGGGGTGAAATCGAAGGGTAAAATTTCATCACTATAACAGGTATGTTCTAATAAATGTTTATTTATTTTAAAAGATTGAAATTTAACTAACACATAAATTAAAAAACGCGTGTCTTTATTTTTATTTTATAAAAACTGTCAAATCATGTGTTTAGCGTTAAAAACACACTAAATTTGTAGTAAACTTTAAAATACGCATTCCATGAAACAATTACTCTTTATTACAGCGTTGATTCTTTCAGTTACGTCCTGTATGACAAAAACAAAGCATGCTGAGGAATTAGCAGCCACACGTGATAGCCTCAATGCCGTTGTTGCAACACGCGAAGCTGAAATCAATCATTTTCTGGAAGATTTCAATGAGATACAGATGAATTTAGATTCCATCAAGGCCATCGAAGGGCTGATCTCTATTAAGTCAGACAATTCCGAGATGTCTGTTTCCACCAAAGAACAGATTATCAATGATTTTAGTTACATGCAAAAATTGCTGGAAAAAAATAAAAAGCTTGTGACTGATCTGAAATGGTTGCGAAGTAAAGACTTAAAAAGCAACAAAGCACTTGCACAGTCAATTGAACTGATGGAAAAACAATTGCTTGAAAAAGATGCTGTTATTGCTGATCTGAATGACAAAATTACAAATTTAAACATTGATGTATCAGAACTCAAATCTTCAGTGGATGCTTTAAAAGCTGAAAGCGAGTTAAAATCTCAGGCCTTGTTGGCAAGGGAGGATAAAATGAATCAGGTATGGTACACCTTTGGAAGCAAAGACTCGTTGATAGCCAATGAGCTGGCCGTTAAAACGGGTGGTTTCTTAGGATTGGGTAAAACCGTGAGTCTGGCCAAAAATCTGGATCAATCCAAATTTATTATGCTGGATCAGCGCAGTTTTCAGTCCGTTGAGCTAAGTGTTGCAAAAGCAAAGTTACTAACCGTTCATCCTGAAGGCAGCTATCATTTCGAGAATACGGAGAAAACGATTGATGCCCTGGTTATTGATTCACCTTCAGAGTTCTGGAGCATTTCAAAATATTTAGTGATCATGACTGAATAAGTCATACAAAACGTTCGAACAATAAAAGGGTGGATCAGATGATTCACCTTTTTTTATGTGTCAAGAGGAACGAATGACTCTTAAATCACCTTAAAAACAGGCGGTTGTCTGGATGTTTCGTGTATATAATGAACGTTTGGATAACCAATGACCAAAGCTGCATGCACCACATGACCATTGGGAATACAAAATTCGGAACGCAACGATTTGCTACGCTCCATGGCTTTTACGATAAACCCAATATGGCAGGATCCCAGTCCCATGGATGCGGCATAATTCACAGTATTTGTGGCCCAAATTAATGCATCTTCCTTCGCCATGCCAAACTTACTTTTGGGGGCGTGAAACAACATCACCAAAGGTGCATTGTGGCAGATTTGAGAATTGTTTGTAACTTGTCTGGCAATAAATTTTTCTTTATAAGCAAGCAGCGATGACACATCCATGGAAGGCATCAATAGCTTGACACCAATTTTAATAAAAGGATTGGTGATCATACTAAGTGTTTTTAGCATTGCCTTTGTGGTCGCATCGTTGAGTCGTTGCACTTTCTCGGGCGATTGTATCACTGTGATCTCGACCGGTCGGCGATTACTGGCAGAGGAGTAATGCTTCATTTGATATATGAGATCATCCAGCATGGCCTTGGGAACGCTCTTTTTTTTATAATGACGACAACTTCGTATGCCTGCTATGAAAGGACTAAAACTCTCTGCTGTAATGCCTGATGGTGGCAAGGAAATCACATCACCGGAATCGGGCAACACGCAAGCCACCGGACATATTGCAACGCAATGACCGCAATGGATGCAGCTATCATTTATTTTTCCAGTTTCAATTTCAATGGCTTGTGAAGGGCAATCATTAACACATTTCATGCACTTAATACATGCATCCAACTGAATTTCAGGCATATCATCACTGTATTTCTATGAATATATTTTTGCAGTACGCATCACGCGCAAAACGCTGCAAAATAAGGCAAATTCAATTAAAACATTGTATCTGAAGGAACAATTGACAGCAATTTATAATACTTTTGATTTTAAAATAAATGAATATAATGAAATTCTTTCTAAGCATCTTATTGATTACTTTGTCATGGGCAACATCGTTTTCTCAAAACGGAGCTACCCTCTCCGGGATTATCCTGGACGAGGCTACAAACAAACCCATTTCCTTTGCATCAGTGTCCGTCATGTCTCGCGAAGGCATTTTAATAAGTGGTGGCATATCTTCAGAAAAAGGTCGTTTTGTGCTCCAGGGATTGCCCAGGGGAGAACTGAGCGTGCATGTTTCGTTCATCGGATACAAAAATTACGACACCGAAATTCTTGTGGGAGAATTGAATCAGAACTATGACCTGGGACGTATTTTCCTCATAACACAAATCAATCAATTGAAAGACTTAACCGTCGCGGGTGAACAAACAGGAACGGCAAGCGGACTGGATAAAAAAATATTTCAGATGGATGACAACCTTTCTCAGGCTGGAGGATCTATTCTTGACGCCATGAAGGCCATGCCCGGGATAAGCGTCGATCAGGAAGGAAAAGTGATGCTGAGAGGCAGTGATAAAGTTGTTGTATTGATGGATGGAAAGCAATCTAGTCTGACAGGATTTGGAAACCAAAAAGGGCTGGATAATATTCCGTCAGCCAATGTTGAAAAGATAGAAATCATCAATAATCCTTCTGCAAAATATGATGCGGCAGGCATGGCCGGCATCATCAATATCATCTACAAAAAGGAAAAACAGCAAGGATTAACGGGAAGTGCATCCATCAGCTATGGTCTTGGAGCCATAAGCAAAGCCAAAGCAGATCTCCCAACAGAACTGGGCAGCTTCTCTCCGACGCCGAAGTACATTCCGGGACTGGATTTAAATTACAACAACAACAAGTTCAATGTCTATCTACAATCGGAGGTGCTTTTTCAGGAGAAACTACCTAACAATGAGTTTACCACACGTTTTTATGACGATGGCAGAATCACATCATCACAAGTTCCTGAAAATAGAAAGCAAAGTCATTACATTATAAAAGGAGGAATCGATTATGCCATTGACGACCGAAACAAGATTTCATTTTCAGGCATTTACGACTGGGAGCATCACATTGACAGCGCACAGGTCCCATATATCAACATGCTTACCAACAAACGTTACAGATACATAAGCTGGAACGAGGAAGAGATTACCGGCTACATGAACTATGCCCTGAACTATGAACACAGATTTCCTCAAGCGGGTCACAAATTACAGGCAAACCTTCAGTACACCAAGGGCTGGGAGGATGAAACCTACTACATCAACGATAGCTCATCTGTCAGAACCGGAGGACGAGATGTGACAGCCATCCTTGCCACAGAACATACCAGCCTTGCATCGGTTGACTACACCCGCCCATTACGCAGTGGCAGGATCGAAACCGGCACAAAAATGCAAATAAGAAGTCTCCCTGTTGACTATCAGGTAGATCGGGGTGAAAACTCCATCGTATATCCCGGGATGGGTTCATGGTCGCAATGGGGAGAGTCCGTTTATGGTGCTTATCTAAATCTGGTACATGAAAAAAGGACCTATGACATAGAAGCTGGTATACGAACAGAATATACACAGGTTTATTATGAGATGGATCCCGCAAACATGTATTTTAATAAAAATGATTCTTACAATTATCTTGAATTTTTCCCAAACGTCCGCATCACCTATAAATTCAATGCGAGAAATAAACTCTCAGCGTTCTATAACCGCCGCATAGACCGTCCAGGAGAACCGGAGTTAAGAATGTTTGCTAAATCCGATGATCATGAGCTGCTAAAAGTGGGCAATCCCTACCTTCGACCTCAATTTACCCAATCGTTTGAACTAGCCTATAAAACAATTTGGGAAAGTGGTTCCGTATTCCTGTCAGCCTATTATCGTTCTACGATGAGTCCGTTCATGCGTATCTATTCCATAGATAATACCAATGAACTTTATGAGGTGATTATTAAAAGCTATGCTAATACAGGAAGTTCTACGAACAAAGGGATGGAACTTGTTTTTAGTCAATCCGTTTCTGATATATTGAAAATTAACGGAAGTTTTAATTTCTTTGAGAACAACATTCATGCCTATTTGGGAGAGATTCTTTTCCCATATAAGCACAGCTTTGAAATCGAGGAGTCCCTGGATTACACGCTGGATATGAAATTGAACACGACGTTTAATCTTAAGAATGATGTGCACATTCAACTTACAGGCGTTTACATTGCACCAAGGAATATCCCACAAGGAAAAGAGCTGTCCAGAAGTTCTTTGGATCTTGGGATAAAAAAGCTGATCTTACATAAAAAAGGCGAACTCAATCTGTCTTTCACGGATATGTTGAATCAATATGGCCTGCGTCAGGAAATAGAGGCTGAAGGATTTACTGTACGTTATGAAAATTATTATGAAACACAGGTCATTCGCATTGGATTTAAATATAAGTTTTAGCTTCAGGAACAGACTACTCTTGCCGTTTTAACTCCAGCAGTCACAAGCAGAAAACAAAAGCTACCTGACAAAATAGGGTGATTTTAATACTTTTATGACTAACAATGGTTTGTTTTGATTATCATTGTTGATTCCAACTTACTAAAATCGATAATGATGTTTAAACTTCGCAAGTTGTTTTTTAAAATATGGTATAGCTATGTTAACAAGGTTGATAAAGATGCTGAAGTGGTTTT
>JBFHER010000175.1:0-7847 GCA_041584055.1 Bacteroidales bacterium | reverse complement strand
TCAACATTTAATAAATATCATATTTTCTTTTTAAATTGTATAACAATCAAGCACAAAGTAGGTCATGATAAGTGTGTTAGATAATTTCAAAGCCATCGAAATTGAAAGTCCTGTGGATAAAATAATTAAGCAAATCCGCAATTCCATTGTATCAGGACAGTTAAAACCAGGCGACAGACTCCCTTCTGAGCGAAAACTTTCAGAATCATTTAACATTGGCAGAACCTACGTGAGAGAAGCCATCAAAAAACTTGAATCATGTGGCATTTTCAGAACAATGCCTCAAAGTGGCACCGTGGTAACCAAAGTTGATGTTTCAGCCATGGATGACCTTGTTTCAAATGTAATCCGATTAAATGAAAATGACTTTTTCCATTTGGTTGAAACCCGGTTATTGATTGAAACATACGCATGTTCGCAAGCAGCACTTCGTCGCTCCTCTGAGGACATACTGCAAATGGAAAAAGCTTTGAATGACTATAAACAAAGGGTTGATTCAGAACTTCCGGGACTTGAGCAAGATTTTAATTTTCATTTGAAAATTGCAGAAGCGAGTCAGAACATGGTGATAAAATCCTTAATGCACATTCTGATTCCTGATATTCTCAAAATATACACCAAAATAAATGTATGTGGTGAAGGTCGTTCTAAAACTGCCTATCTGGAACATAAAATGATCCTTGACTGCATCATAAAACAAGATTCACAAGCCGCAGCAGAAGCCATGCGTTCGCATTTAAAAGGCGTCATTGATTTTAGCCTCTCTTACAGGGAAGAACATCTGTAAAACACTAAATATTAATCAAACTAAAATTCCGATTATGACTAAAAACAAAATGAATACAAGTTAAATGCCTGCCTATACATTCGAACTTACAAGCTGAGATTGACCACCTGTCAGTCGTAGGGAGAACCAACGGAAACAAGCTTAAAGATGAATCGAACTTACGGTTTACGATTCATCCGATTATGCAGGAAGACCGTACACTTAACGTAATGAAATACAATGAATTTTATTCTTTAATTTATAAAATCGACATAGATGAAAAAAATTTCAAGCCTGATACTAATTTTAGTGGCTTTTGTAATTGGCGCTTCGGCCCAGGTTAAGGTTAGTGGTACTGTGATAGACAGTGATAACAACGAAACCTTAATTGGAGCTGCCATCGTAGAAAAAGGAACTTTAAATGGAACAATCACCGATCTGAATGGTAAGTTTTCGTTAACAACAGAGAGCAGCAAAGGTATTTTAGTTATATCCTTTGTTGGATATTTAACCCAGGAAATTGATTTCGAAGGAGAATCAAACATAAAAGTAAGTTTGGATCCTGATGTTGCCGGTCTGGAAGAGGTTGTTGTTGTGGGATATGGTGCCCGTAAGAAAAGTGATGTTACTGGTTCTGTCTCCTCAGTGAAATCATCAGAATTAACAGCTTATCCTGTACTAGAAGTTGCGCAGGCGCTACAGGGACGTGCCGCAGGGGTTGATGTTCAATCGAACAATGGTGGTGAACCCGGTGCACCAATCAGCATTAAGATCCGAGGAAATACCTCCATCAATGCAAGCAGTGCACCACTGATTGTTGTAGATGGCTTTGTAGGAGCCAACATGCCCCAGGCAGGCGATGTTGAATCCATGCAGATTTTAAAAGATGCATCTGCAACCGCTATTTATGGTTCTCAGGGAGCCAACGGAGTTATTCTGGTAACCACTAAAAAAGGAAAAAGCGGTCAATTAAATGTGGACTTTAATGCCAATTATTCTGTACAAAATACGGCTAACAAACTGGATTTGTTAAATGCAACAGATTTTGCTGACTATCAAAACAAAATCAGGGCAAATCAGGGGAATGATCCCTACGTAAAAGGATCGGCCGACACAGATTGGCAAGATGAAATTTACACAATGGGAAGCACTCAAAATTATCAATTGTCATTTTCAGGTGGTTCCGACAAAGTTAATTATTATGCTTCTGGCACCTATTATAATCAGGACGGAATACTTGTTAATTCAGGTTATGAGAGAGCATCCTTTCTGACCAATGTGGATGCGGCCATCACTGATAAATTAAAACTAGGACTGAATCTGACCGGCGGGAAGAGTTCAAAAAATGGAGTTCCTACCCAATCGGATGGATCAGTAACGGTTGGTGGTGATGATGTTGTTTCATTAGCCATGCGTTTTGCCCCGGACAAGGGGATAATGAATTCTGATGGAACGTTTACAACAAACGACAAAATCGGAGATGAAGTAGATAACCCCTACGCCGTTGCCACGGAAAGAGTGGATGAAACAGAAGTGGATAATTTCAGAGCTAATTTTTATGCAAATTATGAGATTATTAAAGGGCTTACTTTCAAAACGACATTTGGCTTAAGTGGAGAAAATGAATTTCGTGGCATTTACATGCCTCGCACCCTGAAAATTACAGCAGGAGGTTCAACCCAGGGAAGGGCCATCATTACACAAGATAACAGCAAGAGTGTTTTGAGTGAAAGTTACCTGACATATAACACCGACATTGCAAAAGGAAATTTAACTTTATTGGCAGGATATTCTTACCAAAAAACAACAGACAAAGGTTTTTTCAATGAAGGAACGGGGACCATATCTGATGCTTTTTCCTACTATGGTTTATACACTGCAACAAGCTTAATACAACCAACGGATGGTGACATCTACTTACGTGAAAAAGAAATTCAATCGCAATTTGGTCGTTTGAACTATGATTATGACGATAAATACTTAATTACCGCGACGGTACGTCGGGATGGGGCATCCAACTTTGCCGCGAACTACAAATACGCCATTTTCCCATCAGGGGCCTTAGGCTGGAAAATATCCAACGAAGAATTTCTTAAAAACGTAAATGAAATCTCAAATTTGAAATTGAGAGCCAGTTACGGTGTTACCGGTAACCCGTCAATTGATCCTTATCAATCCCTGGCAAGTTCAGCGATTCTGTATGCCTCAAGAAATCAGGTTCCGGTATCCGCTGTTACACCCTATCAGCCGGCCAACCCGGATCTTAAATGGGAATCATCATACCAAACCAACCTGGGGATTGATGTAGGTTTATTTAACGATAAGGTTTCGCTATCGTTTGACTATTATAACATTGACACCAGGGATCTAATTATGGCTGATAACAGTATCCCTGATTATTTCGGCTATCTGAATCCAGAGATTTTAACAAATGTTGGAGAGGTGAACAACAAAGGGATCGAAGTTTCTTTGAATACAAGAAACATCAACAGAGAAGACTTTAGATGGTCGACAGATTTTATCTTCTCAAAAAATAAAAACACAGTGGTATCCTTAATTAACGGTGCAGACTGGTTTGGGAATGGAGCACCAAGTTATTTTAGTGTCAATGATACCTACATCTTAAGAGAAGGTGAAGAAGTTGGTCTTTTCTGGGGCTATAAATATGCCGGCGTTTACCAGGGAGGTGCAATTCCAGAGGGAACGGCACTTATTCCGGCGTCTTATGTTGACGGGACCCCCATCGCAGGTGAGCCTTTGTTTTACGACATTGCTGATGAGAATGGCAATATGGATGGCACCATCGATGTAAAGGACAGAACAATCATTGGAAATCCGAACCCTGACTTCACCTGGGGAATGACAAATAACCTGTCCTTTAAAAACTTTGACCTAAGTATCTTTTTACAGGGATCTCAAGGTGGTGAAATTTTCAACATGACCAATGTACAATTGTTTAATGGTGATGCCAATACAACCTACGAGTATTATGAAAATGCCTGGACTTCAGGGAACCAAAGCACAGATTATCCACGCGTTGGAAATAGTAGTTTTAGAGAAATTTCTTCTCGTTTTGTGGAAGATGGAAGCTATGTCAGATTAAAAAATGTTGCAATAGGGTATAATTTACCTCAAAATATAATTGAAAAATTTGGCATTGAAAAACTACGTTTAAGTGTAAGTGCACAAAACTTATTGACCTTTACAAATTACTCAGGTTTAGATCCTGAAGTAAACTACTATGGGGCTAGTGGAAATAACAACACATCAAGCAACACAGTGAGAGGCTTTGATTTTGGAAACTATCCAACCTTGAGATCGGTTAGCTTTAGCCTTAATTTAACATTTTAGTAAATATTTTAAAAAACGAATAAAATGAAGAAATTTAAATATTTATTCTTATTAATGATTGGATCATTAATAGCAGGATGCTCAGATTTGGTTGAAGAGCCGGTTGGCTTGTTATCGCCCGATGGTTTCTTTCAAACACCCGCTGATATTCAAATCGCAGTTGATGGTTCCTTAACGCATGCTATCAATGAAGAAATCTGGGGTAGAAAACTTTCAATTGCTTTAATGTTGCGCTCTGACATGGTCAATCTACAGTCAACCCAAACACACCGGGTAGAAATGAACATGCATACAATTTCAGGGAACAATGAAATGGTGTATGATCCATGGAGACGAATCTGGCTGGGAATTGCTGCTGCCAACAATGCGATTGCAGGTGCTGAGAATGTTGATGCTGCTGATGAGATTAAGAACCCGGTTACAGCCCAGGCATATTTTGCCAGAGCCTTCTACTACTTTCATTTGGTAAGACTGTTTGGTGACATTCCTTATTTTGATGCGCCCATATCAGACTCAGAAGCTGCTCTCAACATTACAAAGACCCCCGCAGCAGAAGTTTATGAGAACATCATTGCAGACTTAAAATATGCTAAAACATGGTTACCGACAGAAGTATCGTCACGGGCCATCCCTTCGAAAGCAGCAGCGAGTTCATATTTGGCCCTTGTGTATTTAACAATGGCCGGTAATGATGCGGGAAGCAATTATTGGCAAATGGCATTTAACGAAGCCAAAGAAGTAATCGACAATGCCGACACCTATGATCTGGCACTGGACGATGATTTTCAAACCTTGTTCAACGCTGACAAAATTGATGCGTCCAAAGAACCCATATTTGCACTGGATTACAACAATGTTGAAGCAGATGACAATGCCTATGATCAAACAGCACCAATGACGGGAGTCAGAGGTGATGATGACGATTCCGGATGGTCAGTAGCAGTGCCTACACTTGCTGTGTATCAATCTTTTGACCCCAATGACTACAGAACAAGGGTTAGTTTCCAGACAGAAGCGACCATAGGCGGTGTCACAGTCGACTATACAAATTTCACAATAAGCGGACACGAACATGCCGGAAACCAACCATACATTGCAAAATACACGCGTTATCCGGGCCCTTATGCCCGTGGAAACAAGAGGGCTACAAGTCATAATTATTCAATGCTTCGCTATGCTGAAGTCTTGCTTATAGCTGCAGAAGCTGCCGTAGAAATTGGAGATAATCCGTCAGCGCTTAAGTATATCAATGAGGTAAGAGCAAGGGCCAGAAAAGGTGGCAATTCAACAAATGGTGGTTATGTACCTGAAACCGTAGC
The DNA here is from genome assembly GCA_041584055.1 of Bacteroidales bacterium. Taxonomy (GTDB): domain Bacteria; phylum Bacteroidota; class Bacteroidia; order Bacteroidales; family UBA5342; genus JBFHER01. The sequence continues at coordinate 2,411 of JBFHER010000175.1, read as the reverse complement.
TGCAAGTGATTTCCCTGCAGATATTTCAGGAACTGTAACGGCGGCTGATGTCCTAGAGGAGCGCAGAATAGAACTTGCATTTGAATGCAAACGATGGTATGACATTAAACGCAGGCAATTGGGTGATCAGGTCTTCAGTGCTTCCGGTTACGAAGGTCTGAAGTCGGACTGGGATGCTTCAGTGGATTATTTAACGCCACTCCCTGACGATGAGGTAAAAAGAAATCCGAATTTAAATTAGGAAGCCTTGATGCACATTTGCTGCATTTTATAACAGCCATTGTGCACAGATAAAACAGACAGTTGGACTTTGATAGTTAATATGGTTAGTGACTAAGATGTACAGGGGGCAGGTTCTTACCTGTTCCCTGTACTGTATTTAGAAAAAAGGTCTCTAATTTTGATTCAAACAACCTTTGCATCAACGGCCCATTTTATAGAGAAGGGATGTCCATGGTGACGAATAAAACAAACAAAAAAAAGATGAAAATAAAATCAAAATCAGAATGCACCTACGATTGCATATCACTAGGTGAAGTAATGCTCAGACTTGATCCGGGAGAAGGTCGAATAAGGACAACCCGTCAGTTCAGAGCATGGGAAGGTGGAGGTGAATATAATGTTTCACGTGGTTTAAGAAGATGCTTCGGAAAAAAAACAGCCATCGTCACTGCCCTGGCAGACAATGACGTGGGAGCTTTAATCGAAGACTTTATGCTTCAGGGAGGATTGGACACCCAGTTCGTCAGGTGGATCCCTTACGATGGTTGTGGACGCACCGTTCGCAACGGTCTTAATTTCACAGAAAGAGGGTTTGGCATCCGTGGCGCTAAAGGCGTTTCGGATCGTGGAAACACAGCAGCTTCTCAATTAAAACCAGGCGATATTGACTGGGAATATATTTTTGGAACACTTGGGGTTCGCTGGATGCATACTGGAGGGATTTTTGCCGCACTTTCTGCCACAGCGGCCGATACTGTGATTGAAGCAGTAAAAATTGCTAAAAAATATGGCACCATTGTATCTTACGACTTAAACTACCGACCATCGCTTTGGAAAGCTATCGGTGGTGAAGCGAAAGCTCAGGAAGTAAACCGGGAGATTGCGAAATACGTGGATGTGATGATTGGCAACGAGGAAGATTTTACGGCTTGTCTGGGGCTGGAAGTTGCTGGCAATGAAGAAAACCTTAAAGAACTGGATCTGGAGGGTTATAAAGGCATGATTAAGTCGGCTGTAGCCGCTTTCCCAAATTTCAAAGTCATTGCCACCACCTTGCGTACAGTGAAAACGGCAACAATCAATTCATGGGGAGCCATTTGCTACTCGGATGGTGTCATTCATGAAGCACAACACCGTGAAGACCTTGAAATTATGGATCGCGTTGGCGGAGGCGACAGCTTTGCATCAGGTTTGATCTATGGATTTCTGGAGTTTAACGATGGCGCAAAAGCCGTTGAATATGGTGCAGCACATGGTGCATTGGCAATGACAACGCCCGGAGACACCACCATGGCAACCTTGTCAGAGGTAGAAAAAATAATTGGTGGCGGCAGCGCACGCGTAGACAGGTAAGCAATGCAAAAGCAAACAAACCGAATTTGTATAAAAAACACAACATGGTAGCTTCTGGTGAAGTAACTCCTGTCTACAAATGCTTTAAGTAATTGATCAGGAATTTTCAATTAACATATGCAACGAAAATAGAAATTTTCAAAATAATTTAGTTTATAAAAAGGGGTTCTGCTCTGGAGCCCCTTTTAAACAACTCATTAAATCAAGGGGTGGAAAAAATTGCAAAATCATATCAAACAATTAAAGTTATGAAACCATTGAAGTTAACAGGCGGGTACGGCATTGGAATTTACTTTGTTCTGGTTAGCATCCTATTGTCAGCTTGGTCATGTTCTGATGCTCCTGAAATTGTTGTTCAAGACCTTCAAATGCAAATCCCTACAGGGCAGCAATCGTTTACCGAAGATCTGCTCCCTGGTGAAATTGCAGAAACCAAGATTGAACACGTGGCCTATATGGGGCCCATGACACAATCCATCGAGCTGCCGGAAGGCTTCATTACAATGTTTATATTTATACGTGGCAACGGAACACTTTATGCTGATACAATCTCACACGCCATTGTTCCTGAATCAATTTCTATTCCAATGAACGCCATCAAAAGTATACGCTGTGAGGTCCCTGCGGGTGATACATTGCATTTCGTGAAGTTCACAAAAAAACTGTCAGCACAAGACAGAGAAGATCTGATGAACTTCCCCATGGAGAACAAATACGATCTCTATTTTACAAGGTTTGATGCATGTGATCCTTACACGGAGAAGATTAAGAGCCCGAACACCATCAGTCGAACCGTGCTGCCTGCAGATATTGTACCGCGTGTTGCCCTGGGAACC
>JBFHER010000174.1:0-8048 GCA_041584055.1 Bacteroidales bacterium | reverse complement strand
AAAGGACTGGAACTGGTTCCAATAAACTAACAAATTCAATAGTATTAAAAAATAAGACATTGATATTTTCCTAGTCTTACATATTAATACTCAATAATAAAAACAAACAAATGAAACACACTAGTCAAGAAAAATTGCCACAAAAAGAGATGATTAATTTTCATGTCTTGATTCTTATATCTTGATTCTTGTGTCTTGATTCTTGTTTCTTGTGTCTTGATTCTTGATTCTTGATTCTTTCCCGATGTACATCGGGATTATTACTAAAAATAAAAAAATGAAACTTCTAATTAACTCCTTGATTCTAAGCTTTTGTGTTTTTGCCGGCATGGCACAAACGAACGCATCAAAAGGCTCCAAACCTAATATTGTATACATCTTAGCGGATGATTTGGGCATTGGAGACTTAAGCATCTACAATGAAAACGGTAAAATCATAACTCCCAATTTGGACGCACTGGGTGCGGATGGAATGAAATTTACGGATGCTCACACTTCTTCTTCCGTATGTACCCCAACACGTTACGGAATACTAACCGGTCGTTACAATTGGCGAACGCCTTTAAAGCAGTTTGTGACATGGGGTACATCACCCATGTTAATCAAAGACGACCGACTTACCGTGGCCGATTTACTACAACAGCACGGCTATGTGACAGCCAGTATCGGGAAATGGCATTTAGGCCTCAATTGGGCCACAAAGGATGGTGTGAAGGATTATACTAACTACACGGGCATAAAGGACCGTTATGATTTTAATCGGATTGATTATGCCAAACCATTGGATAAAGGTGCCTCAGACTTAGGCTTTGATTATTCCTTTTTATTGCCGGCGTCTTTAAATATGCCACCTTATGTATATGTTGAAAACAACAAGGTTGCAATGGTGCCAACAGGAATTTCAGCAAGAACAAGAGATGAAGATCCCTATGCCACCTGGATTAAAGGGGATATCTCGGATGATTTTGATCACGAGCAGGTTTTGCCTGTATTTGTAGAAAAATCCATTTCATTCATCAAAGAAAATGCAGGTGGCAAAAAGCCATTCTTCCTGTATCTGCCACTTCCGGCACCACATAATCCAATACTACCCATTGATCCATGGAAAGGGAAAAGCAATATAAATCCTTATGCCGACTTCGTTTTAATGATTGATGATTTGATGGGTGAGATATTTAAGACAATTAAGGAAAGTGGAATCGAAGAAAATACACTAGTGATTTTTACCAGTGATAACGGATGTGCTGCAAGTGCTAATTTTGGCGTGTTAAAAGCCAAAGGACATAATCCAAGCTACATATACAATGGTGCCAAGGGGAGCTATCTGGAAGGTGGTCACCGTGTGCCATTTTTGGTGAAATGGCCTCAGAAAATAAAAGCGAACTCTGTTTGTGATAAAACCATTTGCACCACAGACTTAATGGCCACCTGTGCGGATATTGTCGGTTATAAAATCAAAGATAACGAAGCTGAAGACAGCTATAGCATGATGCCCCTCTTTAATAGGTCAGACGACTACAAAAGAGAAGCAACGGTTCACCATAGTAAAACCGGGATTTTTGCAATCCGGAAAGGCGACTGGAAGCTAATCGTTTCACCAGGCGCAGGTGTTAATGCCGCCGGAAAACTCGAACCGCCCAGGAAGGAACTTCCCGAAAACATATTGTACAACTTAAAAACAGACATTGGGGAAAAGCAAAATGTGGCAGAAGAATATCCTGAAAAAGTTGAGGAACTAAGAAAATTGCTGATAAAACTGATTAACGAAGGCAGAAGTACGCCGGGGCATCTTCAACAAAATGATCCAATAGATTTTCCCTGGGTGCAGGCTGCATTTGCATTCGAAAGTAACGAACAAAACAATTGAAGCGTACACTTATGGTTAGAAATAGAATAGCACACATAGTCCTTATTATCCTTGTTGGAACCTGGGGTTTTGCTCAAAATCCTATCCTCAGGGACAGCGATCCAAATTTTATGTTTGTCTGCGACCCGTCAGCTGAGGTTTTTAATGGGAAAGTTTATTTGTATTGTTCTCACGATCAACTCGATGCAATTAACTATGAATCGATGAAGGATTATGTGATTCTGGAGTCATCGGATTTAATAAACTGGACCAACCATGGCGTGGCGCTGGATCCGCAACTTGATCCGGGTTTTGAGTATGTTCATACGAACATGAATGCCCCGGATGCAGCTTATAAAAATGGCTGGTACTATTGGTATTTTCCTGGCGATATTACCCATGTGGGTGTTGCCAAAAGCAGGACCCCCACAGGCCCGTGGGAATCAGCCGTAAGCAATGAGATTGCCACCATATTTGACCCAACAGTCATCGTTGATGATGATGGTCAGGCCTATATCTATGGCAATGATCACTGGGTGGATATCGGCGAGCCGGGCTCGCATATTATGGGGGCAAAGTTAAAGGACAATATGATCGAGTTGGATGGACCATGGATTCGTTTAAGTAAAGAAAATGTGAATGAGGCTGTTCACGTTTTTAAACGCAATGGCATTTACTATTTCAGTGCAAGGGTTGGAGGTGTGACCAACTACTGGATGGCCGACTCTCCATTGCCTCAGTATGCAACATTTCAAGGCCGTCTGGCACCAAATTCACCCGAATCACCCAACCACACCTCTGCGATTGAATTTAACGGAGAATGGTATCTTTTCTATCATCGTGGTGATGTGAATCATGGCAATCGCTATAAGCGCTCCGTATGTTTTGATAAAATGACCTTTCGCGAAGATGGGACCATAGAACCGATCGTTTATACCCTGGATGAGGGTGTTGAAATTACAAAATCAGTGTATTCTCCCGGAAGAAGAGGTAAAACTGATCCTGTAGAAAACAAGGCCACACTTCTTGCGAATGGGAGCACACGACTTGAAGCTGAACATTACTCCGAAAAAAATGGAACATTTGAAGAAAAGGATGGACTTCTTGGGTTGATTTCAAATGGTGACTGGACGAGCTACAAGCATCTTGAATTTGGCAGCAGTGCTGACCCATTTCCCTTTCGTGTGCGCGTGGCGTCACCCAATGATGGTGGTACCATTGTGATCCGTGTCAATAGTCCCACCGGAACGGTTCTCCGTGAGATCCCCGTTCCTGCAACTGGCGGCTGGAACAATTATACAACGTTATCAACAACCTTGAACAGGATTCGGGGACCCCAAACAATCTATGTTTGCTACGAAGGGAACTCTGATAATTTGTTCAAGCTTGATTGGTTTGAATGGTCACCTGCAGCTGGAAAGCATCAGTCACACTAAAAAATAAGTATATAAAATGAAGCACATCAAAATATATTTTTTCTTCTTGTTATTAAGTCTGGCTGCTTGTCAAAGCAATAAAACAGAAAAAGAGACTTTGATGCAAACCATTGAAGACTATGAAAATGCCTGGGCAGCCGGGGATTTTTTAACCGTGGAATCTTTTTTTGCCGATGATGCCAAACGCCTGCACACGGAACCATATGTGTGGGACAGGAAAGAGATTAAACGGTATTTTGAAGAACGGGCAATGCAGGAAAAAGATACGGCTAAAACAGTTGTTAAAAATGCATGGAAAAAAGATCGTGAATACCTGGAAATCCGTGTAGAAGGGAACGTGGCATACGATGTGTTTACAACAGAAAAATTTAAAGCACTGCATATTTGGGAAAAACAAACGGATGGCACATGGAAGATCAAATACGACATGGGCATGTTGAACAACCCCTGTGCAGAACAGAACTAGGCAGCGAAAGATATTAAAATGTCATATATAAAAAAATAATTGAGAACACCTTTCAATGGAATGATGGCCTGCAAAAACATATCCTTTTATCAGCTACTTTGCTGATTTTGTTTTAAGCAAAACATGATCTGACAATAAAAGAATTGGGTCTTTGCAAGTCGTTTGTTTCACAAATTTGTTCCTGGAAGGTTGTTAAATAAATAAAAGTAGAACGAAAGCGATTTAGAAAAAATGAATTATAGAAAATGCTTTGTTTTGGTGGCAGTGTTCTCCATGGTATTTCCTCAGTTACATGCACAAAGCAAAATAAATAAAACAGGTTTGCCTGTCTCAAAAGCATTGGTACTCGATTTAAATGCTGATTTGGGGCTGACCATGGAGGAGGATAGTATGGTTACTGTATGGACAAACCAGGTCGTAAATGCAAAGGCTGTTGACTTTAAAATAACAGAAGAAGGCAGAACGAAAACCATCATTTCACAGGAAATTCAGGGAACTGGACGACCTACACTTTTGAAAAATGATGGTGAAATTAACGGTCATAACAGTCTTGTTTTTAGAGAAGATGAATTAATAAACGATAATGATGAGGCTTTTCACGGCATGATAACCGGGGGTGGATATACATGGTTTGCTGTAATTAAACCGTATGTGCAGCGTGGACCAGGGAAAATCAACTCCGGATATCCAAATGCCTTTTTCGGATGCCTTCGAAATACGGGAAAACCTCAATTGGAACCTGGACAATATGCAGGGTTTTGGGGTTCTTTCTATCCCGATGGCAGAGTATATATGGGGTCTCGTAACGGGATGAGCAAAACAGTTCGTGATAAGGTTAATACCCCGGAAGTGGCTGGTCCAAAACCAGCTATAAATGAATGGCACATCATCATGGGCAGACAGGGTACAGGACAGGATACCGTACTTCTGGAACTCTTTGTGAACAACCCTTCAAAAGCGGTCAATGCTGGCAAATATCCCGTTGCCAATGTAGAACCAAGTCGCATGGCAATTGGGACCGAAAGAAATGCCATTAACCATCAGGGAAAAGAATCTTTCGATGGGGAACTGGCAAGACTTCTGATGTATGAAACAGCATTGGATGAGCAGGATATGAAAAAGGTGTACAATTATTTGCGGAAGGTTTATTTTGAGTAAAAGAGCAGATTAATTGAATTTCAAAACGAAAAGTACATAAGTCGCCGGGTGACTTCTTTTTAGACAAAATAGAAAATTAGAATATAGATTATGAAAAAAACAAGTTTGTTTATCACATTACTGGTCTTCGTGTTTGTTGCATGTAATTCCGTAAAAAGTAAAAAAGAACAGGTTGAACAACCAAACATTGTTTATATCCTGGCCGATGATTTGGGGTATGGCGATGTGAAATGCTTTAACCCGGAAGGGAAAATCTCAACCCCAAACATGGATGAAATGGCACAAAATGGGGTGATGTTTACCGATGCCCATACCTCATCATCAGTTTGTTCGCCAACGCGCTACGGGATATTGACAGGGCGTTATAACTGGCGATCTAAATTGAAGAAAAGTGTTTTAAATGGCTATTCAAAATCACTCATCAAGCAGGAGCGGACAACCATTGCCGAAATGCTTAAATCACAAGGCTACAATACGGCTTACATTGGAAAATGGCATTTGGGCTGGGACTGGGCTGAAAAAGTTGAGGAAGATGCTGAAAACAATGTGAATGGTCTAAAAGGGAACGTAGATTTTACGCAGGCTGTTAAAAATGGACCCAACACCCATGGTTTCGACTATGCATATGGCTTTTGTGGATCACTTGATATGCCACCTTATGTGTATGTAGAGAACGGAATGCCTACAATGGTTCCTACAAAATCGACTGCTTCCGGAGGCATGAAGATGTGGAGAAAAGGCTTAACTGCGGATGATTTTTCTCATGATGATGTCTTGCAAAATATTACCAACAAAGCGATTCGTTACATTAATGATAATGCAAAAAAGGATAAGCCGTTCTTTTTGTACTTCCCACTACCGGCGCCACATACACCAATATTACCTTCCGAAGCATTCTTAGGGAAAAGCAACACAAATACCTATGGCGATTTTGTGATGCAGGTGGACGATGTGCTGCGTCAGATACGTGAAACGCTTACACAAAACGGAATTTCAGAAAATACGCTCCTTGTGTTTACAAGCGACAATGGGTGTTCACCCAAAGCTGATTTTAAAACCCTGGCTACATTTAATCATAAGCCAAGTTATACTTTCCGGGGCGCCAAAGCAGATATTTATGAAGGTGGGCACAGGGTGCCTTTTATAGTTGAATGGCCTGCTTCAGGCTTGAAAAATTCAAGCTCCGATAAAACAATTTGTACCACCGACTTCTTTGCAACCTGCGCCGAGCTAAGCGGTTATAAAATGCAGGATAACGAGGGAGAAGACAGTTACAGCATCTTGCCGCTTATCACCGGCGAAAGTGATAAGGATATTCGTGAGTATATTGTTCATCACTCAATAGATGGTATGTTCGCAATCAGGCAGGGTGACTGGAAACTTTGCGTGTGTCCGGGCTCTGGCGGATGGAGTGACCCAAGACCAGCGGATATAAGAAAAAATAAGATGGATCTACCACCCATGCAGTTATACAATTTAAAAGAGGATATTGGCGAAACCAAGAATTTAATCGCTGAAAATCCTGAAAAAGCAGCAGAGTTAAAAGCGGCGTTGAAGAAATTGATTCTTGATGGAAGAAGTACGCCTGGATTGCCTCAGGAAAATGATGCAATGGAAGGCTGGAAACAAATTGAAAGTATTATCAATTAATTCCATTTTGATTTTCTCTTTTCAGAAAAAACCTTTCTGATGTTTAGAATTGTTTTTAATGAATGTAAAAAATTAATATATGAAGCGTTGCTGTAGAAGTATAATATTGGGATTAATAATTTGTCTGTTTTTGTATCCTGGCTTTAAATTGCCAGCTCAAGATACAACTTATGCACATGATAGAAATATTCATCCCTATTGGGCCCCAACAACATGGCAACTAAGGGCAGATGATATCACAACCATCATGGGTTTTCGTGCAGAAATTACGGGCAAGCTCAATCATCTTGAACGTCCAACACCTACGGTGGTGAATAATGCATTTATCAGAGGTTTTTTCACGAAAGACGATGTGCTGACCTGGGAGGTGGAAGCACCGTATGAAGCAGCGTATAGCATCGCTCTGATGTATACAGGAAGCAATGATATCCTTTCGCAATCGACATTTGAAGTGACATCAGGCACTACCACCATAATAGAAAAAGCCAATATTAGAAATTGGGATACTCGTCCAATCGTTCAAAGGCATTATTTGAAGCAAAACTTAAAGCTTAACAAAGGTCTAAATAAGATAAGTTTTCGTTTGGTAACTTTTGGGAAAGAAAAAAAGGCTGAAGAGAATTCAAATATAAAACCCAATCCTTTTGCCTTTTGGTCCATTGAGTTGGTACGCCCTGAAGCTTTAGTAGCAATAAAAGAAAGAGCCAAAGCGATGAAAGCCGATGTGCAATGGATGGTGGATGGTAAATATGGTTTATTTGTGCATTTTTCTTCCGGGTCGGTCCCATTTAATGGCGGTCCACGACTTGGGGATCAATACCAAAAGTTAGTAGATCTGTTTGATGTGGATGCCTTTGTTGATAAAGTGGTAGAAACAGGTGCTTCGTGGGTATGTTTTACCTGTGCACATGGGACCCAACATTGGCCGGGTCCCAGCAAAACCATCGACAGGATAAAACCCGGGTTTACCTGCAAGCGGGATCTGATAAGGGAATTGATTGATGGTTTGGCAAAACACGATATTCGACTAATGCTCTACTACAATCCTAACAGTGGCATGGATGATTTGTATGGCCCAACTTATGGCAGTGGCGATACGCCTGATCCAGCTGGCTATTTTAAATTTTTAGAAGATCATTTTCGTGAGGTAAGTCTGCGTTATGGTGAAGACCTGGCTACCACTGCCGGCTATATCGATGGTAGCGGATGGAAAGTCTATCAACTTGATCCGCCCTGGGAAAAGTTGGCTAAAGCTATAAAAGCAGGGAATCCAAATGCACCGGTTGGTTTTAGTCAGAATTTATTAGCAAACTTAACGCCATTCAGCGATATGGTTGTTTCCGACGGTTCGGGTAGAGTACCTGAAATTCAGCCGGATTTCTTGTTTGAAGAAGGTGGGCAGTTGGAAGGGCAATATCCGGCCAGTTGGTTTTATATGGATGGCTGGTCTAGTAGGACTGGAGAAGGAAAATGGACTCAAAAGCCAATGTTT
>JBFHER010000173.1:0-8075 GCA_041584055.1 Bacteroidales bacterium | reverse complement strand
GACCCTGAATCCGCTTCATGCACCGGATTAAAAATGGCAATGGCCTGATCTTCGGGAAAGTATTCCAGGGCTTTTATGATTGGTTTACCCAGTGTTCTGTAAATGCAAAACGGCGTATTCAACACCATAGCCGCATGTTCAGGTCTCTCAGCGTATTTTGCTGCATTACTCACCGTAATTGGGCGCGTACTATGCTTAAAACCACCTCTTAATCCCGCTAAAATAAAACCACTGCAAACAACCATCAGAAGGGTGTTTCGCACAACATACCAGACAGTTAGTTTGGGTTTATCCAGCGTTATGGGAATCCATTTCCATCCTTTCCATAGGATGAACACCAATGCAATAAAAAACGCCAGTGCATACCAATAATCCACAAAAAACTGCAGCCACAATGTTGTCATATTCGACTCCCCAGCCATGAAATCAAACACATCTGCTGTGGTTCGCCGCATGGTGAAACGATAATAAATGAAGTCTGCAACGTTGGCTCCAAGCGCAACAGAATTAAACAGGACAAAGATGAGTTTCAGGTATCTTTGATAGTATTTGTGATAACGAAAAGGGAAAGGAAATAAGCTTGATATCAAAAAAAGTGCATTTGTATACAGTATTGCAGATGTGTCAAAAAGAAGACCAGCTTTCATGTATTTAAGCAACAGCCCCGTTTCAAGCTCAGGAAAAAGAGATACATTAAATGCATAAAACCCAAGTCTGGTGATTTGAAACAGGATGTAAATTAATAAAAGTCGTAAAAGGGTTACGGGAAAGATACGTTTCATTTTCTTAAGTCGTCGTTTTTTTTCATCTCATTGCTACATGAGCAAAGGAATGGACAAAAGTAAATTATTTTTTATGATGAATCAATTTTTATTCATTGCTTCATCCGGCGTGGAAAGTTGCTGAAATTTCAAAATCAGAGATTGGTTTTATTTTTGATCCCCATGTCCTGTGGCGAATTAACACCCTGGTCCAACGCATAGCAATCCACATAAATATTTAAAGGACAGTTATTTTATAGGAATCTTTTCTTACTTTTGCGCACCAATTTATTATGGATTATAACTCACATACATTTGACAATGGAATCCGCATTGCACATCTGCCTTACAAATCAGATGTTGCCTATTGTGGATTGGTGGTAAACTGCGGTTCGGCGGATGAGGAACCAGAGAATTACGGCATCGTTCATTTCATAGAGCACATGCTTTTTAAAGGCACTCAAAACCGCAAAAACTGGCAAATACTAAACAGGTTGGATAATGTTGGCGGGGAACTAAATGCTTACACAACAAAGGAAGAAACGTTTGTATATGCCACCTTTCCTAAGCAGTATTTCTCACGTGCAACTGAACTTTTGACGGACATAGTTTTTAACTCGACCTTTCCTGAATCAGAAGTTACAAAAGAAAGGGAAGTCATTGTAGATGAGATTAATTCATACAAGGATTCTCCTTACGAATCAATCTATGATGATTTCGAGGACCTGCTATTCGCAGACCATCCTTTGGGGCATAACATCCTGGGCACAAAAAAAAGTCTAAAGAAAATAAAACAGAAGCAGCTGGTGCAGTTTATCAACGAGCATTACTATACAAACCAGATTGTTTTCTTCGTCATGGGAGATTTTTCGTTCAATGCTGTTTTAAAGAAAAGTGCAGAATATCTTGAAGGCATTGGCGAACATTTGGGACAACCAAAACGTATCCCCCACACAAATTACAAGCCCCAGCAGAAACAAGCGGGCTACAAAAACCATCAGACCCATTGTATGCTTGGGAACCTTGGTTACGATTTACATCACAACGATCGATTGGCACTTTACATGCTCAACAATCTAATCGGCGGTCCGGCAATGAATTCGCGACTGAACATGTCACTGCGTGAAAAGCACGGCATTGCCTACAACATCGAATCAAGCTATACCGCCTATTCTGACACAGGGATATGGAGTATTTATTTTGGAACTGATGAACGAAACCTTGAAAAATCCTTGCGCATCATCAACAAAGAATTACGTGCGCTTCGTGAAAACGCGCTTTCTGCTACCCAGCTTGAAAAAGTAAAAAAGCAGCTCATTGGCCAGCTTTGCATTTCCCATGAGAACAAAGAGAATCATTTTCTCAATTTCGGGAAAAGCATATTGCACTTCAATTCTTTTGAAAGCATGCCAGAAACAATAGAGCGCATTCAGGCCATCACTTCCGAGCAATTTCAGGCCATTGCCATAGACATTCTGAATCCTGAAAAATTTTCTTCACTGGTGATCAAATAATTCTGGCAAGATGTTTGTTTGACAGAAAACACTATTTTTGTTTGAAATTCGTTACAATCATATACCAATGAAGATACCTGTGCACGTGTGGAAGTCACTATTTATCGCATTTCTGATTCAGCTCTGTGCTGTACATTCTGCTTCGGCTCAATATAACATCCGGATAGAAAGCAAACTATGGAAGGATTCAACGGTCATTCTTGGCTCCTATCTGGGAGAAAACATGCTGGTGACAGATTCAGCCAAATTTAATCAAAGTGGTGTGGTAACGTTTAAAGCTGATACGCTCCTTCCCCAGGGCATGTATACAATTTATTTCCCTGATAAAACTTACTTCGATCTTCTCATTGGGAAAGATCAAAGCATGAAAATAGAGGTGAGATCCAGGGATTTGACCAAAGACGTAGAAATAAGCGGAAGCGAGGAATCAGAAGCTTTTTCAAATTATCAAAAGTTCATGGTGGATATGCAAACCAATCGCAAAGCCATCATTGATCATTATCAACCTTATATTAAAAATCCGGATTCACTGGCTTTGGCACGGCAAAAGATGACCCGCATGAACGAAGAAGTGGAGCATCACTGGCAAAAGGAGTTGGAAGCGCATCCGCAGACCTTTTATGCGGTGGTTATAAAAACCCTGATCCCGGTAAAAACGCCACCGGCAAACCTGCCACCATCTCCTAAAAAGGACTCGTTACTTAGGGCATACAACTACAATTACATCACAAGGCATTATTTCGACAATACACCTCTAAATGATTTCAGGCTATGGCGGACGCCTTTTCATCAAAAGAAAATAACGGGTTATCTCAGCAACAATCTCATCCCTGTTCCCGATTCGATTATCCCTCATGCCTTGCGGTTGGTTGAAATGAGCAAATCAGACCCTCAGTCGTTTAGACATACTGCTTCCACGGTGCTCAATTTTGCCGTTAAAAGTGATATCATGGGCATGGAATCTCTGTCTGTTGCAGTCGCAAAGAAGTTTTATCTTTCGGGTGATGCCTTTTGGGCTGATTCTACCTTGCTGGCTAAACTGGCTGATCTTGTGGTTCGCGAAGAACCTTCTTTGCTTGGGAAGAAAGCACACGACCTGGTACTTGAGGATTGGGAGGCTGGATACAAGTCACTTTATCAGGAAAAAGCACCTTATACAATTCTTGTTTTCTGGGAGCCCGGATGTTCTCATTGCAAAGAAACAATTCCAAAATTATACACGGAGGTATGGAATAAATACAAATCAAAAGGATTGGCTGTATTTGCTGTTTACACGCAACTGGACAAAGAGGATTGGAAAAGTTTTATACTGGACCATGAGTTGTTTGAATGGACGCATGTTTACGACCAGCATAACCGTTCTAACTTCAGGTATTATTACAACATAACAGTTACGCCAAAAATTTACCTACTGGATGCAGATAAGAAGATCATTGGCAAAAACATTGGGGTTGAAAACCTTGACAAAATGCTGGATCGATTATACCTTTACGGCAAATTATATTGAATGCGTTCCAACTCCCAAAAATCAAATATGAGGCACTTCTTCATCATTTTTCTGATACTGATCAGCACTGCTCAATGCTTTGCTCAGGATAGAAAGTTACAGCTTTCGGTGATTACCACACCTCAGCTTTCTTGGTTAAATTCTGACAACACTTATGCTGAACGGCAAGGTGTTCGACTGGGCTATTCCGTTGGATTGCAGGGTGATTATTTTTTTGCCCCTCACTACGCTATCAGCACCTCCATCCTCTACAGTAAGTATGGAGGCAATCTCGCCTATGCCACCCCGTTTACAATGGAAGTAGGAAGCGTTTTGACCCCTGTAGAGCCTGGCGATGTTGTACTTTACAATCTTTCATACATTGAATTACCCATCGGATTAAAACTAAAAACAAATGAGTTTTGGCGTAGCACCTACTGGGTGCAGCTGGGTATCTCTCCGATGATAAATACAGCTTCTGTTGACAAGGACAAAAATGATCTTTCAAAGGAAACAAGTTTATTCAACCTGGGCTATCATTTTGGAATTGGGATGGATTATTCCATGGGAGGATCCACCTACTTAACAACAGCAGTTATGCTCACCAACGGGCTGACTGACATCACAACAAACACGCTAAAGGACAAAGCGACCCTTAGAAGTGTTAATTTACGAATTGGTGTAATTTTTTAAGGCAAATATTATGAAAATAGCGCTGGCGCAACTCAACTATATTGTAAGTCATTTTGAATTCAACTACAACAAAATGGCGGCGTCTATTGATCAGGCAAAAGAAAAAGGTGCCGATTTGATCGTTTTTTCTGAATTAAGCGTCTGTGGATATCCTCCACACGATCTGCTTGAAAAAAGAGAATTCTTTGAGACCTGTCAGGAATGGATCAATAAACTTGAAGATTTGAGTCATCAGATTGCCATTATTGTTGGAGCACCAAGTCTGAACAACAATCCAAGGGGAAAGCGGCTTCATAACTCAGCCTACTTTATGCAAAATGGGAAAGTCAAGAAGGTGTTTAACAAAACCCTCCTTCCCACCTACGATGTTTTTGATGAATACCGATATTTTGAACCTAACACACAGTTTGAGGTTCTGGATTTTAAAGGAAAAAAGCTGGCCATTACCATTTGTGAAGATATTTGGGAAAAACAACCTGTTTTAAATCCTTTTGCACAAAGCCGCCTTTACGCTGTGGTTCCAATGGAACAGATCATTCAACTGGAACCTGATTTGCTCATCAACATTGCCGCATCTCCATTTTCATATGTCCAGGAAGGAACCCGTAAACGCGTTTTGAAGCACAATGCAGAGAAATACAACATTCCAGCGATTTATGTCAACCAGGTTGGTGCCAATACAGAGTTAATTTTTGATGGCAACAGCATGGTGATTGATGGTAAAGGAGATCTCGCACTTCAGTGTAAGCGCTTTGAAGAAGACCTACAGATCGTTGATACGGACAATCTTGAAACAAAGCCATTACACATTCCTGAAAAGGTAGATCATATTCCGATCATACACGATGCATTGGTGATGGGGATACGCGATTATTTCCATAAGATGGGCTTCAGACAGGCAACGCTCGGTTTATCAGGCGGTATTGATAGCGCTGTCACACTAGCACTTACTGCAAGAGCGCTCGGCCCTAAGAATTGCAGGGTTTTACTAATGCCTTCGCAATTTTCGTCAGATCATTCTGTTGATGATGCTGTAAAAATGGCCAAAAACCTGGGAATAAAATATGATATCCTTCCCATCATGGGGATATATGATGCTTTTGAGGAAACATTGGCACCAGTATTCAAAGACCTTCCATTTAATGTTGCAGAAGAAAACATTCAGGCGCGTGTACGAGGAACGTTGCTGATGGCTTTATCAAACAAATTTGGACACATCCTGTTGAATACATCTAACAAAAGCGAAGCTGCTGTGGGTTACGGCACCTTGTACGGCGATATGAACGGTGGTATTTCTGTTTTGGGTGATGTTTATAAAACGGATGTATTTAAGCTGGCCCGATACATCAACAAAGATGTTGAAGAGATTCCTGAAAACACAATTGTAAAGCCACCTTCAGCAGAATTGCGTCCTGACCAGAAAGACAGTGACTCATTGCCAGAATACGACATACTGGATGGCATTCTTTTCAACTACATAGAACTCAACCGATCACCCAAAGAAATTGAAAGTCTGGGATATGCGCCTGAAACCATTGCAAAATCAATCCGCATGGTAAACGTAAATGAATACAAACGTTTCCAGACGGCCCCTACCCTTCGCATCTCTTCCAAAGCATTTGGTTTTGGACGAAGAATGCCTTTGGTGGCAAAATATTAGCAAATTAGCTTGAATAAGCTAATTTATCAGAGATCAACTTAAGCATAGAATTAAAGATTATAACCTCATTTTAAAGCCTTCAATTGTCTCAACTAAAATTGAAAATGCGAAAAACATTTTCAACATGAGATCTCTATAGATATCAATAAATGAAGCTTTTAGACATAGAGAAACTGATTAAAAAATGAAGTTATAAATAACAAATTTAACAATTCGCTATAATTCCGAAGCTTTTAAACTAAAACCTCTTGTTTCCATATTAATTTTTTCTAATTTTATAAGGCCATAAATTTGAAACTGTATTTGAAAATTAAGATTCACTTAATTTCTACTTTTCTGTATATGGTATTCTAAGCAGTCAGCACCTGCATTCACAATGGGACTGACTGTGCGAAAGCATGCAATCAAGTGACCTTCCCCGGAACTTTTGCATGGTATTTACCCATAAATACTTATAATTTCAATCCCATGAAAACTGAGAAACCAATCGTTCGTTTGGTGCAGGGCATACATCGTAACATGAATGTAGTATTCATACGTTTCAAGTTCAATGAGGCAGTTGCTGCTCTGGTTAAACCTTTAGGAGCAATCTATTCAAAAACAAACAAGTGCTGGTATATTCCCCGGTCTGTTTTCAAGTTTGACGACTTTAAGTCACGTTTAGAAAATGATGTAAACATTGTATTTTCACCTAAGAAAAAGGATAGGGAAAAAGAAACAGAAACAGAGGTTAAACCTCAGAAAGAAACATTTCAGTTGGGCAACAATAAAACCGTTCGATTTGAAACCAATGTAAAAGAAGGAATTATATACATTCGATTTGTTTATGATCCAAAAGTTGTAAATGATTTAAGACGACTGCAGCGTTCCTGGTATCATCCCGGCGCTAAAGTATGGTCGGTCCCTAATACAGAAGATCATAGGGAAGAAATCGGCCTAATTTTTAAAACATGGAACTACACGATCATTGAAAAAAATACAGAAGAACTTTTCGAACGTGTTCAGAGTTACAAGAAAAAGCCACAGATAAACCTCGTACCTCAAAAGTACATACAACAACTCATCTTAGAAAATAAAAGTCAACGAACAATAGAAATTTATTCAAGCTTTCTCAATCAATACATCAATCATTTTAAACCACTTCCACCAGACTCTATTTTGATTGATGATATCAGAGCATATATTTTATATCAAAGAGAAGTACTTGGTTATTCAACATCCTATCAAAATCAATTGATAAGTACATTAAAATCCTTTTACAGGGTAATGTACAAACGAGAATTAAATTATGATGCAATCCCAAGACCCAAAAAGGCAAGAACATTACCTAAAGTAATTGCGAAACAACAAATTGAAAAAATGATCGGACTTCAAACCAACTTAAAGCATCGATTAATTTTGGCTATGTTATATGGTTGTGGCCTCAGGTTGAATGAGCTTATTTCCTTGGAAATAAAGCACATTAACTACAATAATAATTCCATTTTAATAGTGTGTGGCAAAGGACGAAAAGACAGAAGGATTCCTCTGCCTAAATCCATACTGCCACTACTACAGAAATATATCAAGAGCTATTTACCTGAAAAATACTTATTCAACGGAACAACTCAAATAAAATACAGCAATACCAGTGTGCAGCACGTTGTTAAAAATGCTGCCATCGCTGCCGGAATCCCTATAAAAGTTACACCACACACGCTCAGACATTGTTATGCAACACACATGTTAGAAAAAGGTGTTGATTTAAGATACATTCAAGAACTTTTAGGACATCAAAGTAGCAAAACAACGGAAATATACACCCATGTATCCAATCGCCAACTCAACGAACTTGGCAATCCCCTGGACGATATATCATTCTAATCGATCAAAATAACAAAACTCATAAAAACAACAAAATATACGTTTTATCAGCTTCATTAGAACATAAAACAGATTTTTAGTATTTTTATAAACTAGTT
>JBFHER010000172.1:0-8085 GCA_041584055.1 Bacteroidales bacterium | reverse complement strand
CCTTATTTTTGAAATAATAATAAAGGGTACTCTTGGCTTTACCACAGGAGTGCGCAATTTCATCCATGGTGGTTTTCTTTAAGCCATAGCGCTGAAATAAAGCCTGTGCCTGCTTTACTATAATCTGTTTTACAACTTCATCCTTGGTCATAGCCATTGGTAGATCATTTTATTTACACGGCAAAAGTACAGATTAAGAAGCTTAAAAAAATGACATTTCTCATCAATATTCATATTTTTCGACCTTTTTCGTATTTTAGTCACTTTTTATTACAAACAACCTGCTTTTCGATTCTGTAAGCATGTCATTTATGACGCATTCCGTGAGAGGTAGAGTGCTTATGCTCCTTTTTGAAAATTTCGACAAAAAAAGGCACGACTTTAATTAATCGCATTGTGATAAAAGTGCCTCCTAACGACGTATCACCTTTTGCACAGAGGGTTTTGAGCACTTTGGTATCGTTTAAATTTTTAGTCGGAACTAACGTCCACAATTTGACCACGAATCCAATCAAGGGCATATGTAAACAGCCCATCCCAAACCAGCAGGTTTGTTTTATGATAAACAAAGTGAAAGGAAATCACTTTTTACAGTTTCTTTTAATGATGATTAATTATTCTTTTCATGCTACCTCAACAAAAACTCCGAGCACATATATGCAATTGAGTTTTTGACCCCTCATAGGCACAAGCCATAAAGTTCCTCATTTCATCACTTAATTAAACACTTCAAATCCGTATTCTGACATCTCAGCAATTGAGGGAATTAAATTTTTCTTTACACGAATATCTCATCATAATTTTGCACAACAAACATTTATTCTCAATCCAAAAAAGTGCAAAATGTCACATAAAAAAACATGTAAAGTCTCAACGAAAAGTCTATTAATGGTGCTATTGGTATTCATTGTTTCTGCATGCACATCAAAGCAAGACGAGAACAATGGAAAATACACTAAACTTGTAAAAACGGCCACGGTCCAGGAGTTATCCTTTATTAGACAAAAGCATTTTCCCGGGATTATTGAAGAAGCAGAAGAAGTCAATCTGGCATTCAGGGTTGCAGGCCCGATTCAGAAAATCCATGTTAAAGAGGGTGATTATGTCAAGAAAGGACAACTCATCGCTGAAATGGACAAAAGGGATTATGAAGTACAAAAAAAAGCCATTGAGTCACAAGTCATACAATTAAGGGGAGAATATGACAGGATAAAGGAACTTCACCAGCTCAAAAATGTTGCTGACAACGATTATGAAAAGATGAAGGCAGGTAAAGAGATGGCTGAAAGCAAATTGAAAAATGCCATTGATCAATTAAACGACACACGCCTTTATGCACCCTTCGAAGGTTATATTACAAACGTTAATTTCGAAGATGGTGAATTGGTGAATCATGGCACCCCCATTGCAAAGCTAATAGATGTTCAGTTGTTTAAGGTCACAATCAATGTGCCGGCATCTATGTATCTTCTTAAAGATAAAATCATAAAAATTGAATGCACACAGGAAAACATCCCTGATCAAACCTTTCCCTTAACTTTATCAGGCAAAAACATAAAAGCCAACAACAATGGCTTATATAAATTTTACCTGTCCCATAAACCGGGCGCTAAAAGCCCACTGGTTCCAGGCATGAATGTTTCTGTACATATCAGTTATGCGATGCAAGACTCAATTCATTTGAGCATCCCCATCAATGCACTCTTTGAAATTGATGATAAGAGCTATGTGTGGGTTGTTAATGATGAACATGTAAACAAACGAGAGGTCGTTTGCAATGGGATTATCCATCAGGGCAACATGGGCATCAAAAGCGGACTAAATAAAGATGAGCAGGTTGTTGTAGGAGGTCTCAATCTCTTGCAGGAAAATGAAACAATCCGCGTCATTCCACCTGTGAGTAAAACCAATGTGGGCAATCGCTTGTAGGCATTCAAATGCGGGTATTGTAAATCAATCATTTTTTAGCATAGAAAGACAGAATTATGCATTTATCAGAATTAGTTTTTAAAAAGAAGAAGATATTCTATTTTTTACTCCTCGCTGTAATTGTGGGAGGGGTGTTTTCCTTTCAAAGATTAAGCAAACTTGAAGATCCGGAGATAACCGTAATGGTTGCCAATGTGGTAACCGTTTACCCCGGAGCCTCTGCACATGAAGTTGAAATGCAGGTTACCGATGTTCTGGAAGAAGAAATTTCAGCCCTGGCAGACCTCAATAAGATTGAATCAAGATCTGAAGCCAATGTATCTGTTATCCGTGTAGAACTTAAGATGACGGTACCACAGAAAGAAATCCCCCAACGCTGGGAATTTTTACGACGCAAAATTGAATCTGCCACACCAAAGCTACCCACAGGGGTTCAAAAACCGATGGTATTTGATGACATTGGGGATGTGTATGGCATGTTTTACGCCATGACTGCAGATGAAGGATATTCCTACGAAGAGATGAGCGACTACGCTGATTTTATCAAAAAAAATATGCTGAAAGTTGAAGGGGTTAAAAAAATGTATATTTATGGTGAACAGTCACCCGAAATTTCAATAACGCTTAGTGCCGACAAAATGAGTGAAATGGGAATCATGCCATTGCAGATTTTTGCCGCCATCAATGATCAGACAAAACAACTGTATGCAGGAAATGTCTACACTGGTCAAAATCAAATCCGGATCAATGTAAATCAACAAGCCGCCTCCGTGGAGGATTTAAAAAATATTTTCATCAGTAGTTTGAGCGGGACGTCCTTCAAGTTGGGAGACATTGCCCTTATCGAAGAAGCTTATCCGAAACCTGCACGGAACACGCTGCTTGTTAACAATAAAAAAGCACTTGGCATTGCCTTATCCATGGAAAGTGGTGAAAACATCATTGATGTGGGCAAACGGGTTGAAGCAGAACTTGAAATTCTAAAACAGCAAATTCCTGCCGGGATTTCTTTCGAAAAAGTTTTTTTTCAGCCAGACAAAGTAAGTGACTCCGTGCATGGATTTATGCTCAATCTGATCTTTTCTGTTCTCATTGTCATTCTCGTATTAATGTTTACAATGGGATTCAAGGGCGGTTTTATTATTGGAAGTGGTTTAATTTTAACGATCCTGGCCACCTTTCCTATTTTGCTCACTGCAGGAGGCACTTTGCAGCGCATATCACTTGGCGCATTTATAGTTGCCATGGGGATGCTTGTAGATAATGCCATTGTGGTACTGGACGGCATATTAATCGAAAAGAAAAAAGGGAAATACAGCAAAAAGGCATTCACAAAAACAGCGAAACAAACAGCCGTCCCTTTGTTAGGAGCAACACTGATTGCAATTGCTGCTTTCTTTCCTGTTTATTTATCTCCGGATACAGCCGGAACCTATGTTCGCGACTTGTTTCTTGTTTTAGCAATATCCCTTTCCTTTAGCTGGATTCTTGCCTTGACACAGGTTCCATTATTTTCTGCCATCTTTTACAAAAAGAGAAACACAAAAAACAAATCTTTAAAAAAGCGTAAATCCACTGAGGATCAACCGCTTTACAGATTTGCAATCAAAGCATTAAAGTTAAGCATGCATCATCGTATTATTACGATTCTTGTGGCCTTTCTCTTACTGGCAATTGTTGGATTCAACTTTAAAAAGGTCGACAAAACCTTCTTCCCTGATTTCAACTACAATCAATTTTACATTGAATACATGCTTCCACGTGGAAGCACTCCTGAAATGGTCCAGGATCATCTTAGAGAAATTACTGATCACTTTAATTCATTTGATGAAGTTGAAATGGTGGTTTCCAGTCATGGCATGACACCATTGCGTTATTGTCTGGTAAGAGGAATGATGACTGAGAATGCTGACAATTATGGGGAATTGATCGTTAATTTTAAAGATTATGAAACCATGCAGAAGATGCGTCCGGTTTTTAGCAAGTACCTGCATCAGACCTATCCAGAGGCCATGAGTCGCATTCGAAAATATACGCTTTCAGTCAAATCAACACATTTGGTAGAAGTAGAATTCACCGGACCTGATCCAGCTGTTCTGAAAAGACTCAGCGCAGAGGTTGAAACCTTTATGCTGAATAACACACATGCAAATAAATATACAATTTGTAACGATTGGGAACCAAAATCTCCATCCCTTCATGCGATTTACGACCCCATTGCCGGCAACCGGGCTGCCATCACCAGAAATGACGTAAGCAACGCTATACTTGCTGCAACAGATGGTTTACCGATTGCGAAAATTTACAACGGAGAAAAGGAATATCCTGTTCGGTTTAAAATCAGAGATAAAAATGGGAATCGCATTGAGGATTTAGACGACATCCCGGTTTGGGGCTCAATGCCCAATGTAAGTTCTGCTATCAACATGGATAAAATAATGGGCATTTTTTCTGGCGTTACCAGTGCTGACCAATTGATGCGTGAAACCATCACTGCAGTACCTCTGAGTTCCGTAAGTACAGGAAACAAATTAAAATGGGAAGAACCTGTTGTCAGAAGGCTAAACGGAAAACGGGTGATTCAGGCACAATGTGACCCTGTTGACGGGATAAGCCCTTCTCAGTTGCAGAATGAATTGAATATGCATGTTGAAAAAATGCAAATCCCTGATGGATACAATTATCAATGGGTCGGGGAATCTGAACTGAAAGCGGATGGGCTTAGGGGAATCCTAAGCTTCCTGCCACTAGCGGCTGGCATCATACTCCTGATCCTGTTGTTCTTATTCAATGATTACCGCAGACCTATCATCATTCTGCTGTGCCTCCCCATGTCCATCATTGGAATTGTTCCCGGTTTGCTTTTATCAAGTCAACCATTTTCTTTCATTGCGATTGTTGGGGTCATAGGATTAACCGGTATGATTATTAAAAATGCCATCGTGCTACTCGATGAGATTTCCGTAAGAATAAACAAGGGTATCAAACCATATGAAGCAGTTGTTACAGCCACCGTTTCAAGAATCAGACCGGTAACCATGGCATCAGCAACAACCATTCTGGGAATGATTCCATTGCTCACAGATCCCATGTATGCCTCTATGGCAGTGGCGATTATCGGAGGTCTGCTTGTGGGGACACTCATCACTTTGATTTTTGTTCCTGTGCTCTATTCCCTGTTCTTCAGCGTCAAAACGAAGTAGGAAAAGACATCGAAAACATAACACAAAAACAATACAATGAATACGATTAAATACGGATTGATCGCCATAATAGTTAGCATAGGCGCCATGGCAAACGGACAGCAAAAGCAAACACTGACGCTTTCGCAATGCCGGGAAATGGCAATCAAAAACAGTGAAGTTTTAAAAATTGCAGAAGAAAATCACAACAAAGCGAAGGGCGAAAAACAGGCTGCAAAATCGGCCTACCTTCCCAACCTTGCTGCTTCAGCAACAGGCTTGTACAATAAAACCCACATTGAGCAGGAACTCTATCTTCCAACTCAAAACTTTAACCTTGCCACAGGAGAGCTCGAACCAAACATCGTTATAAATCCTTCAACAGGTCAACCGGTGATTGGAACAGATGGGAATCCACTTTTCAATACCTATGCTTACCTGCCACTTGACCTGACCTTACAAGGAGGTGTTTTGGCAGGCATCTCGGCAGAACAGCCAATTTATACAGGGGGTAAAATTCATACAGGAAATAAAATGGCTGCCATCGGAGAAAAAATGGCACAGACAAACATACAATTGCAAGAAGGCCAGCTAACATACAAAACTGATCATGCGTTTTACACCTATCTTGCCACCCGGGAAAAAGTTAAACTTGCAAGCAAATACAATCAACTGCTATCCTATTTAGTGGAAGTGGTGGAGAACAGCGTGAATTCGGGAATGATAAACAAAAATGAACTTCTTAAAGTGCAAGTACGTCAAAATGAAACGGCGATGCAACTTCAGAAAGCAGAGAGTGGCCTTAAATTAAGCAGAATGGCACTTTGTCAACTCATTGGCTTAGAACTAACCACTGAAATTGAAGTGGAGGACAGCCTGGAATCTACTTCAATTCAATTAAACTCCCTGTCCCCTCCCGATGCCAAAAACAGAATTGAACATCAACTCATGGAACATCAGCTTGAGCTCGCAAAGCAAACAATTAAAATGGTAAAGAGCGACTACTTACCAAGTGCCGGGATTTCTGCAGGATATAATTACTATAACATACGTTTGAAAGATGCAGACAATTACAGCTCTGACGGCTTCAACCTCATGGGAAGTCTGAAAATCCCAATTACGACCTTTGGTGAAAGGAAGGGTAAGATCGCTGTCGCAAAAGCGGATTACGCGATTAAACAATTGGAATTACAGCAGGGAACAAAATTAATGCAACTTGAAATGGAACAGGCCAGGCTGAATCTGCTGGACGCATTTACATGCATTCAATTGGCTGGCAATACGCTTGAGAACGCCTCCGAAAACCTGAAACAAAGTGAAAACAATTACAAGCTGGGCATGGAAACGCTTGCAAATCTGTTAGAAGCCCAGGCGGAATGGCAAAAAGCATACAGCAATAAAATAGATGCGTTGACGGACTATAAAATCAAAGAAAGTCGCTTCTGCCAGCTTACGAATAAATTATAGTCCCTGACTACCATGCGTTGTATATTTGTTTAAATTTGGGAATGCGTTCTACTATGGAAAACTTGCCACCACATATTCGTATAATCATCATTGAAGATGAACTGCATAACAGCCGGCTGCTCAAGGATATGGTGCAAAAGCTTCGTCCCGAATGGCGCATTGAAGCCATCCTGGAAAGTGTTGAAGACAGCGTTAATTGGTTAAACTCAAATCAAAGGCCTGATTTAATACTAATGGATATACAGCTCTCTGATGGTATCTGCTTTACGATTTTCAATCAGATTGAATTCCATTCTGACCTTCGCATTATTTTTACAACTGCGTACGACAAATATGCCATCCGGGCATTTAAAGTCAACAGCATTGACTACCTATTGAAACCAATCAATGAAAATGAACTGGAAGTCGCACTTGTAAAATTTGAACAACTATATGTAGATCATGCCAGCAACATCATGTTGAATCTGGATGGAAGAATGTTTTATGAAAACCTGGTATCTTCGATCTTAAACGGCAGAAAAGAATATCGAACCCGTTTTTTAATCTCAGGAATAAAAGAATATTACCGCTTAGATACTTTTGACATTGCATACATTTACAGTGATAATAAAATTACCTTTGCTGTTGATTTTAAAAACAAAGCGCACATTTTGGATTATAATCTTGAAGAGTTGGAGTCTGAACTGGATCCAAATGACTTCTTCCGTGCAAATCGTAAAATAATCCTCAACGTTAAATCAGTTCTCAAAGTTGCGAATGAAAGTGGAAGTAAATTAAAAGTAACCACCAGTCCTCTGCCTGATTTTGAAATCATCATAAGTCGTTTAAAAGCGCGTGACTTCAAGGAGTGGCTGGGACGATAGTGCCATTATTACCATGACAATTAATGCATTACCAGCAAATGATGGAACACAAAAGCATAAGTTATCTCACCAATTTGGCAACCTACAAACTGAGGTATCTGCTCATCAGAATCCTTCTGGTTTCTCTTTCTGCTATTTTGCTTGTTTACGTTGCTGGTAAAATTTCAGGGATCTCAATCTATCCAGGAATTAATACATCTCATATTTACCTTACAGTGGTCCTTTCATTTAATAGCATTGCAGAACTTAACTTATTTATAATTCATCGTTTTTTTAAATCCGAAAAACTAAGATGGAATGTTTATCCGCAAATTTTAAGTGTTTTGGCCGTTTCTTCTTTGTTGGTTGTTTTTTGGATTTTTTTAGCAAAATACATCTTCTCTGTAGAAAATATATTACTTCAACCCATCGCACAAATTGTACTTACACTGGGTGTTTCCTTCCTTGTCATTCATTTATTAATTGTGATCCTATCAGATCAAACCCGCGAATGGTTAAACATAAGAAAAGAGATTGAAGAGCATAAACGCATCAAACTATTAAATGATTACAACTCTCTGCAAGACAGGCTAAACCCACATTTTTTGTTTAATAATTTAAGTGTTTTGAAATCCCTCATCCGATACAATCCCGGCGATGCGGAT
>JBFHER010000171.1:0-8134 GCA_041584055.1 Bacteroidales bacterium | reverse complement strand
TAGAAATACATAAGCATAGATTTTCAGGTGCTTATAAAGTTATTGCAAAAAAGTAAAAAGAAAAAAGGGAATAATAAGGAATTATAATTGATGATGTTTTAAATCACACGATGCTTCAAAGAAGAAACATTTGGCGGACTTGTCCGCCGTAGCCCGCAACTCATTATTTGCAGCAGGTTAGATATATAAAAAAAAAGCCCGCCTTCGTACTGATATACCTGTGTTTATTCAAATTAAAATGTCGTAAGGCAAATGCTCTTCCAGATCCTGACTTTCAATATTTTTCAAAAAGATAGGCTGTATGTTTATCAGTAAACGCAAAGTAGCATTTTAGTTTTACAGGTCTGATGTTTTTATAATTGATGATGTTTTAAATCACACGATGCTTCAAAGAAGAAACATTGGCGGACTTGTCCGCCGTAGCCCGCAACTCATTATTCGCAGCAAGTTAGATATAAAAAAAAAGCCCGCCTTCGTACTGATATGCATCAGCACTTCGGCGGGCGAAGGCGGAGAGAGGGGGATTCGAACCCCCGGTACAGTTACCCGTACGTCAGTTTAGCAAACTGGTGGTTTCAGCCACTCACCCACCTCTCCATTCATGCGGCTATTTCAATACGTTTTACAACTGTTTCATCAGAAAACCTTCACATCATTGATGGAAGGGTGGACAAAAGTATAAAACTGTCCATTAAAATTCAAAGAAAAATCAATATTTTTATTCTTCTGCTTTTTGATCAGAATCTTCGAAAGGATTCTCACTTGTTTGTTCATATAAAACGTAGCGTCTGTAATATGCGATTAAGAGGGTTGTAACGGGCAAGGCGATAATCATTCCCACCAAACCAAGTAAAGCTCCCCAGATGGTTAGGGAAAGTAAAATTACGGCCGGATTTAAACCCATATTCTTGCCTTGAATGCGTGGTATCAGAACGCTTTCCTGCAAACCCTGCACGATGGCAAAAACAATTGCCACACTTCCCATCACCATCCAGAAACTTTGTCCTGTTTCCATTGATTTTAAAAGTGCCATTAAGGCCAAAGGAATTATTCCGATGGTTTGCAGGTAGGGGACCAGATTGAGGAGGCCAATAAGCAAACCTAAAACGATGCCAAGCGGAAGGCCTATTATAAAAAAGCCTGTTGCAAATAGTACACCAACAATCAAAGCAATGAGCGCCTGTCCTCTGAAATAGCGGTTCATACCCTCTTCCAGATCATCTGCAAGGTGCTGCGTAAATACGCGATACTTCTGGGGTAAGAGACCAATCCATCCTGAGGATAAAGCTTCGTAGTCACGCAAAATGAATATAATGTACAAAAGAATAATAAAGGCTACAAAGACGGATAGCACTGCATTGATACCGCCCGAAAATATTTTCCAGAAGGTAGGAAATACCTGTTCAAACAACTGCCCCCAATCCTGATTGTGAATTAAATTCTGAATTTCTGGTAGCTTGATTAGGTTCCGGAACCATTCTTCCCAATTGTCGGGGAAGAATGAATTATCGTAATTCCCCTGGGCATAGTTTGTAATGAGCGTCGTGAGATGGGCGACCTCACTTGTGATTGGTTTTATTAGCAAATAGCCAATTCCGGAAAGGATGCTTGTGACCAGAATAAGAGAAATAGCCGTGGCAATAAAACGATTTTTAATGAGTAATTTATTTTGAAGGAATTTCACAAATGGGAAAAGAAGATAGGCAATCAACCATGCAATGAGAAATGGGATTAATACGCCTGATAAACGCTGTATCAGGAGAAACAGGCCAATCAGAATCAGGGCACCAATCACGATGCGTACAACGCGATCAAGTGTAAACGGACGTTCAAAGTTTGGGTGCATAATGTGTTAAGTGTTTATTTATCTAACGAGCTGCTTTTATTGCAAAGGTATAACAGCTTCGGCAAAGTGGTTCATATTCTTCTTTTTCACCTAGTAAAACTGTTTTTGTGTTGCTTCCCAATCGATGTGAGAATTGAGCGAGAGCGCCGCATTTAACACAAATGGCATGGAGTTTTGTCACATGATCAGCCAGCGCACACAGTGAGGGAATGGGACCAAATGGTTTACCAAGGAAATCCATGTCAAGCCCGGCAACAATGACCCGCATTCCACTATTTGCAAGGTCCTGACAGATGTTGGCAAGCCCTTTATCCAGAAATTGGGCCTCATCAATCCCCACCACATCTACATTGTTGCACAGCATAAGTAAATTTCCGGAATTTTCGATGGGCGTACAGGGAATTGCATTTTCATCATGAGATACAACGTCTTTTTCAGCATAACGGACATCAATTGCCGGTTTAAAGATTTCAACACGTTGCTTTGCAAAGGTAGCACGTTTCAGACGGCGAATTAATTCTTCTGTTTTACCCGAAAACATTGAACCACAAATGACTTCAATGCTGCCAACTCGTTTATAATTAATTTCGTTTTCTAAAAATGGGCCCATTCAAATTTCCTATGCCATCAAAAATATAATTTATTCCAGAGATTCATGATAAGGTGGCAAAATAATTTTAATTTTATGACGTATTAAAAGGACTTGGAATGGCGAAAGAGAATTGAATTGAGAATTGTCGTTAAAAAAGAGGAAAATAGGGAGTTTGTATTGCATTTTAGAATTGTTCGTTTCAACCAGTCAGGCCCGTTCCGGTTTAAGCAATTTACTTCAAACTTTTTTAGCCACGCGTCATCAGTCCAATAACAATTTACACAAATTACAAAAATGGATCAAACAACGATATTAAAATTAGTGAGAAAGGAGCTGGATGAGTTAAGTCTGCTGTTTCAGGGATTTGACGGCATGGCAGAGATACCGCAACCCATCAAAACACTTACAATATCCAAGGCTGAACATTTGCTTGATGCCTTACGTAAGCTTGAATATACCCGGTCAGAGGAGAAAGTTGTTGAAGTGGAGCCTGTAATACGGGATTTGGAACCAGAGGCAAATTCTTCTGAACAGGTTGAAGTAAACAAGAAAACTGAAACGGTTGAAGAGCCGGTCGTTAAGGAAGAAGCGCCTTTTGTTGCAAGTGCGGAGCCAACGGCGGTTGTAACAGAACCTGAAGTCGAGGAACCTGAACAGGCGGAACCTGAAATTGTAGTTGAGTCGCAGGAAGAGTCGGCGCCTGAGTCTGTAAAAGAAGAAATTCACGAAAAGGAGATGGTTCCAGAAGACGTTGAAACAAAAAAGGAAGCACCATCCAAACAAATATTGGGCGAAAGCATTAAGGCGGGCGTAAAAGTCGGAGATGTAGTTGGAGGAGGCGGGAGAAGTTCTCTCGGTTCCAGGTTGGAGGCATCAGCCATTACGGATCTTAAAAAAGCCATAAGTCTGGCTGATCGTTTCAGGTTTCAAAAAGATTTATTTGAGAACAATGCCAGATTAATGAATAGCACCATGGATAAACTGAATGAAATGAAGTCAATGGAAGAGGCCATGGCTTGTGTTGTTTCAGAATTTAACTGGGATGATCAGCTGGAATCTAAAAAAGACTTCCTGAATCTGATAATGCGCCGATTTCAATCGTAAATAGTATGGAGAATTCAGGGAAATTATTTGTTGTGCCTACACCTGTTGGTAATTTAGAGGACATCACCTTCAGAGCCATCAGGGTTTTAAAAGAGGTGGATTTGATTCTGGCTGAAGACACGCGGGTTTCAGGAAAGTTGCTGCATCATTTTAACATCGGAACACAAATGATATCTCACCATAAGTTCAATGAACATCAAACAGTTGAGAAACTTGTGGGTAGAATTAATAATGGAGAATCAATCGCACTAATTTCGGATGCAGGCACACCGGCCATTTCAGATCCCGGGTATTTATTGGTGAGAGAGTCGGTGGCTGCAGGAATCAATGTGGAGACCCTCCCAGGAGCAACAGCATTCGTGCCGGCGCTTGTAAATTCAGGTTTGCCCAATGATAAATTTTGTTTTGAAGGTTTTTTACCTCATAAAAAAGGGCGACAAAAGATGATGAATGCTTTGGTAGAAGAAACCCGGACCATGGTTTTTTATGAATCACCTTACAGATTGCTTAAAACCCTTACTCAACTGAGTGACGTTTTCGGCCCTGACAGGCAATGCAGTGTCTCGAGAGAAATCAGTAAGTTATATGAAGAAACGGTGCGTGGAACTTTAAGCGAAGTTGCTGAGCATTACACAAAAAAGGCGCCAAAGGGAGAAATTGTTCTTGTGGTGGCCGGGAAAAACAGTAAAACCTGATGACACAAAAATATAAGCACCTTTTTTTTGATCTAGACAATACCTTGTTCGATTTTGATGCATGTGCCAAAGCAGCCCTTGCAGATTGTTATGAAAAATATGA
Organism: Bacteroidales bacterium; assembly: GCA_041584055.1. Taxonomy (GTDB): domain Bacteria; phylum Bacteroidota; class Bacteroidia; order Bacteroidales; family UBA5342; genus JBFHER01. The sequence continues at coordinate 3,794 of JBFHER010000171.1, read as the reverse complement.
GTTAAGCACATGGTTCGGTGGCTTTTCTGATTTTTTGGAGGTGTACACACGCCATAATGACAGATTGTGGTTGCAATACAAACACGGAGAGGTAAAGAAAGACGACGTGAAGTATGGGCGATTCCGGGTAACGCTAAGTGAAATGCACAACCAGAACACAGCAACTGCAGATGCAATGGCTGAAGATTTTCTTTCTTTTTGTTCGATGAAAAATGTGCTTGTTGAAGGCGCTCTTGAGGTTATCGAAGTACTAAGTAAAAAATACACTTTGCACATCATTTCAAATGGATTCATCGAAGTTCAGCACAAAAAGATGGCCATGACCGGTTTAGCACCGTATTTCAAACATGTTATTTTATCTGAGCAGGTGCAGGCTCAAAAACCTTCTCCTGTGATCTTTCACCATGCCTTAAGCAGTGCCAATGCCAGAAAGTCTGAAAGTCTGATGATAGGAGATAACTGGGATGCGGATATACTGGGAGCGAAAGCGTATGGATTGGACCAGGCTTACTATAATTATAGTGGAGTAACTCCCATAGGAGAAGCAACTTATCACCTCAGTGAATTGAGGGAATTACTCGAAATTTTGTAGTGCTATTTTGTCAGTGTAACACTTACCCGATGCAGTTGACCCCCAAGCGGCGGGTTTTTTTTCGATACTTTAACTTTTACATTTGAGATGCCTGAGAATTCATTGTAAAGTGCATCGATTATGCGTTGTGCGACATGCTCAAGTAAATGAGATGTGATGGCCATTTGCTCTTTGGCAATGTCATAAATTCGCTGATAATTAACGGCATCTTTGATATTATCTGATTTGGATGGAGTACTGCAGTCCGCTTGTAGAGAGATGTTTACATTAAAGTAGTTTCCAACAATCTGTTCTTCCTTAAAACATCCGTGATAGGCATATAGCTCAATGTCTTCCAACTCAATGGTTCCCATGGTGTGCAATTTTTTGTGCTGCAAAGTAACAGCATAATGTGCTGATTACAAACCCATGATCAAATAAATTCAATTTAATTGGTGAAATAAGTATGCTTAAAAAACTATCTTTGCACAGTTTTTGTTATACAGCTGACAAATATTTAAACATTTATATGAATAGTACCGACAATCTGGTTCAAAATATTGTTGCCGGAATACAAGAGAAGAAAGGAAAGAAAATTGTGATTATTGATTTATCGGAATTTGAAAACACCATTTGTTCTTATTTTATAGTTTGTGAAGGTGCATCAAACACACATGTGGATGGTGTTGCCAATTCAATCGTGTATTCGGTTAAGGAAAAAACAGGTGAACGACCAGCAAATAAGGATGGTTTTGAAAATTCCCAGTGGATAGCCATAGATTATGTGGATGTGATGGTACATGTTTTTCAACGCGAACAACGTGAGTTTTATAACCTTGAGGCACTTTGGGCTGATGGCAAGATTACAGAAATAGAAGATTTAGACTAAAATAATATGGATAGTAATAATAAGGGGCAAAAGAAAAAGCCCGAAATGAAATCTGGAAAGGGTAATCCGAAGGATAAAATGCCAAGGCAGAAGTTTAACCTCATGTGGTTGTATGGAATCATTGGTATTTTTCTGATTGGTTTGTATATGACTAACAGCGTCCCTACAATTCAGGATATGTCCTATGGTAAACTTATGAATTCCGCAATGCTCACCGATGGAGATGTGGATAAAATCATTGTTTACACAAACAAGAATGAAGCAGAAATTTACCTGCGAAAAGATGCCGTCTCAAAATATCTTAAAAATAAAGAAAACGATCCCGGACCACACTATCTGGTGAAGGTAGGGAGCATCGATAAGTTTGTTGAAGGCATACAGGAAGCGCAAGCTGATCTTACAAAAGATCAAAAGGTATTGATGGACTTTGATGAGCGCAACGATTACATGGGGAGCTTTTTAATTAATTTTCTCCCATTTATTCTGTTGATCGGAATATGGATATTCATCATGCGACGGATGGCCACACAATCAGGTGGTGGTGCAGGCGGTATTTTCAGTGTAGGAAAATCAAAAGCCAAACTATTTGATAAAGAAGCGAATATAAAAGTTAATTTTAATGATGTTGCAGGTCTTGAGGAAGCGAAAACCGAAATTGAAGAAATCGTATCCTTCCTGAAAAGTCCTGAAAAATACACAGAGCTTGGGGGTAAGATTCCTAAAGGAGCTTTGCTTGTAGGCCCTCCGGGGACTGGAAAAACATTGTTGGCAAAGGCTGTTGCTGGTGAGGCCAATGTGCCTTTCTTCTCCTTGTCAGGTTCTGATTTTGTGGAGATGTTTGTAGGTGTAGGTGCATCCAGGGTAAGGGACTTATTTAAACAAGCCAAGGAAAAAGCCCCTTGCATCGTATTTATTGATGAGATTGATGCCATTGGTCGTGCAAGAGGGAGAACGCCTAACATGGGCTCTAACGACGAGCGTGAAAACACATTGAATCAACTCTTAACCGAGATGGATGGATTTGAAACCAACAGTGGTGTGATCATTCTTGCAGCAACAAACCGGGCAGATGTGCTGGACAGCGCATTGATGCGGGCCGGTCGTTTTGATCGTCAGATACATGTGGAATTGCCAGACCTGAATGAGCGAAGGGATATTTTTAAGGTTCATTTGCGTCCGTTAAAGATTGATGAGTCGGTGGATTCAGAATTTCTTTCAAAACAGACACCTGGTTTTTCAGGTGCAGATATTGCGAATGTTTGTAACGAAGCTGCACTTATTGCTGCAAGAAAGACAAAAAAATTCATTGGAAAGCAGGATTTTCTTGATGCGGTTGACCGAATCATAGGAGGGCTGGAGAAGAAGAATAAACTAATTACGGTGGACGAGAAGCGCTCAATTGCATATCATGAAGCAGGTCATGCCACCGTGAGCTGGTTGCTGGAGCATGCGCATCCGCTGGTTAAAGTTACCATCGTGCCACGTGGGAAAGCCCTGGGGGCAGCCTGGTATCTTCCTCAGGAAAGACAACTCTCTACAACAGAGCAGATGTTGGATGAAATGTGTGCCACACTTGGTGGTCGTGCTGCTGAAGATGTTGTGTTCGGGAAGATTTCTTCTGGTGCGCTCAACGATCTTGAACGTGTTACCAAGTCGGCCTATGCAATGGTGTCTTACCTGGGCATGAGTAAAGAAGTTGGAAATCTGAGCTATTACGATAGCAGCGGTGGTGAATATGCCTTTACAAAACCATACAGCGAGCGTACGGCAGAGGTGATGGACAAGGAAGTAAAAACGATGGTTGAGGCACAATACATCCGGGCGAAGCAGATTTTGATGGACAATGCTGAAAATCACAAAAAGCTGGCGGAACGACTGCTCGAAAAAGAGGTGATTTTCACAGAGGATATGGAAGAGATTTTTGGGAAGCGGCCATGGGCCAAGCAAGAGTTTGAGTTTACACCTGTGAAAGAAGCTGAACCAAAGAAAAAGCGAGCCATCACACGCCGTAAAAAGGTGAAAGAAGAGGACGGTGAAGCGAAGGAAACGGCTGCGTTAAAGGCAACACCTAAGCAATCAGTCAAGAAGACCACCGAAAAAACCGCTGATAAAAAAAAGGCGGCTACTGATAAATCCGTGAAAGAAAAGAAGGCTGACGCGTAATAAATGGGGTCCAGAGAGGAAATACTTGGCAAGATAAAGAATATCAGACGGGTTAAAGAATTTGATGCTAAGGATGAACCTGATTGGAAGGGGGAAGTGCTTGCATCCATCAGCGATCCTTTGGATGAGTTATTTCGGAAAGAACTGGCGTATGTAAATGGGCAGTGTTTT
>JBFHER010000170.1:0-8244 GCA_041584055.1 Bacteroidales bacterium | reverse complement strand
CCTTCAACTGCATTAATCAAATCATCCTGCACCATTTCAGCCATCACTGTCTCAGGAAGGTCCGCACTTTCACAAGTGAAACTCAGGTTAGGTTCTACGGCGCCAAACTCGTTTTTAAATATCCCTTCATATTCTGCTACAAACTGTATCAGATCTTCTTTCAGATCCGCAGGGATTGTTACAAGGGCGAAGGCCTCTCTTGGAATGGCGTTTCGAAGACTTCCTCCTTCCACAGATGCCAAACGCACTTCAAGTCCTTCCACCGCTTCTTTCAAGAATCTGAAAAGCAATTTATTTGCATTGGCCCTTCCGATTGCGATATCCAGCCCTGAGTGGCCACCTTTCAAGCCCGTAACAGCAAGTTTAAAAGCCAGGTCTCCTTCAGAAACAGGCACCTGAATGTTTTCGAAACTGGCATTTACATCCACACCGCCGGCACATCCCACATAAAGCTCTCCTTCGTCTTCACTGTCCAGATTCAACAGAATGTCTCCTTTCAGCCATCCCTCTTTCAAACCAAAGGCACCGGTCATGCCTGTTTCCTCATCTATGGTCACCAGTACTTCAAGGGGGCCGTGTTTCAAATTGTCGGATTGCAGAACAGCCAATGATGCAGCCACTCCAATGCCATTGTCGGCACCCAATGTTGTATCTTTAGCTGTCACCCAATCACCATCCACATAGGCTTGAATTGCATCTTTTTCAAAATCATGAGCCACCCCTGCATTTTTTTGAGGCACCATGTCGATGTGTCCCTGCAGGGTCACCGTCTTTGCTTTTTCCATCCCCGGGCTTGCTGGTTTTCGAATGAGCACATTTCCTGTTTCATCCTGAAGGGTCTCTAAGCCGAGAGAAATACCGAAGTCATAGATCCATTTTGCTGCTTTCTGTTCTTTTTTTGAAGGTCTGGGTATTTGGGTGAGTTTATAAAAATTCTCCCAAAGAAGTTTTGGTTCCAATTCTGAAATAGTCATTTTATTTTTTAGTTTTTATTGATGATTTTCTTGATGGCACCTGTTTCAGGATAAAAAATTATGCCTTTATCATTATTATCCAGCAAATCTGCAGGCAAGCTGAGTGTTTTTCCGAACTGAGCGATCTGAAGTTTCTCTTTCATGAGTGGCTGTCCATTGTATTCTAACATAAGGGTAGACTGCATGGGCACCCTGTAGAAAAAACCATTCTTTTTGACCATCTCAAGCAATTCACCTTTTTCATCATAGATAGGTTCAGCTTCGTTATCCGGCAAATTCAGCAACTGGTCAGGTGTCAGCGTAATCAACACCGGGCTGCCGCTAAAATCATCCGAAGGTACCAGCCCCTTAAATCTTGAAAATCGAAACAAGGTTTCTTTCGTTACAGCTGCATCCGGAACATAATCAAAATTTATTTCAATCTGCTCCTTATCAACCTTACCTGTAAACAGAGAAACAAACTCATTCTCCAAAAACCTCATTTCGTTAAGACTCAATTCCAGACTTTTCCCATCCTGTGGAAAGTAATCAAGCTCTCCGGATACCAAAGCAGTTCTGTTTTCCCTGAGTCTGTAGATGTATGCTGCAGCCTCTTCGGCCATCTTTGCTGTAGAATTTGCTCTTAAAAGTTCCTCTGTCATGGGCACCTTTGCAAACGAAGTATCCGGTTCTGCATCATCACATAACTTTACCTCTTTCACAATTTCAAATTCTTCCTCCATGTTTACATTTATACTTTTGATGCACCCATTTTCAGCCAGTTCAATGTTTCCGGATCCTGTATTGCCTTTAAAATCGACCTTAAACACCTTTGTATTATCCGCAAGACCCACCGTTTTCACATTTACAGATTTTAATCTCCAAAGGGTTTCGTTTTCAGTGACAAGTTCTTCTGCATCCAGATATAAATTAGAATAACGGTAAAGCGGTCCCCTGCGCTTGTAAACTTTTTCTACATTCAAAGTAAACCGAAGCATTGTCATCGGCAAAGCGTAAACAACAGACTCAGTGGTCGCGTTATGCGCATCATAAGCAGAAATCACATTTGTAAAACCTTTCTCCGTATTTTCTACCAACGGCTTCTGTGTGCCACAACCAAAAAACAGGACGAGTGAGCTAAGGACAAATAAATAAGGTAATAATTTCATCTTTTTCATATTAAATTCACCCGACCAATCGGGGTTTGACTATTTTTTATAGTGTGCTATCTGTAAAAATGCCTGACCAAGATTATCAATGATATCTGTTGCGGTCAGTGCTTCTGCGCCGTTCTTCTGAACGTAGCAATCGCCTGCCAGACCATGACTCCAAACGCCCATTACCGCAGCATCTTTGGGTTCATATCCCTGTGCCAGAAGACCGGTTATAATTCCGGTCAACACATCTCCTGAACCTGCTGTTGCCATGCCGTTATTGCCGGTGTCGTTGAACAGACATTGCCCATCTTCTCCAACAATTAAGGTATAGGCTCCTTTTAAAACAAGAACAACCCCAAACGCTTCTGCAAATTGTTTTGCTTTTTGTAAGCGATCATAATTGTCTTTGAAGGGACCAGCCATTCGCTCAAACTCGCCGGGGTGAGGCGTTAAAACAGTACCTCTCTTTAACAGATGATACCAGTCTTTGTTCTGTGCCAGGATATTCAGTCCATCTGCATCAATGACCATGGGAAGATGTGATGCTTTCAACAATTCATCCATCAGTATGACCGTGTTTTTTTTTGTTCCAATGCCCGGCCCAATGCCAATGGCATCAAAGTTTTTCAAATCGGGAAATTCACTGATTAAAATTTCAGACCTGTCTGCACAAACCATGACTTCAGGAACAGCCGTTTGCAGTATTTGATAACCAAGCTGGGGTGAATGTGTGGTCACCAAGCCAACACCGGAACGCAAACAACCTTTGGAGGCCAGCACTGCTGCACCCATTTTGCAATAACTTCCAGCCATTATCAGCGCATGTCCAAAGGTTCCTTTATGGGAGAAGCGATCCCTTGTTTTATAAATTCTGGCAATGGCTTGTTTATCCAGCAGTTGATAATCGGTTTCAATTTCATTTATTGCCTTCGCATGCAGTCCAATATCTCTTACCTTCCAATGGCCCACATTTTTTGCATTCTCCGGAAGGAAGAATGCGAGTTTTGGAAATTGAAAGGAAATGGTTTGGGAAGCTTCAACGGTCGCCTGGCGATTATTGTTCTTATTATTCTCACAAAAAAGGCCTGACGGAATATCCACTGCAACCACTTTGGCTCCGGAAGCATTGATCTGGGTCACAACATCCATATAAATCCCTTCCAGACTACGGCTCAACCCCGATCCAAACAAGGCATCGATAATCACCATGTCCTTGCCCAACACAGGAATATCACCTGCCACTTTTACAAGTCTAACATGCTTTCTATCAATAATGTGAAGCCGTTCATAATTAATTCGACAATCTTCAGAAATCTTTGAGATATCCGCCACCAGGTATGTCTCAACGTTAAAACCATCCTGATGTAACATTCTGGCCAACGCCAATCCATCTCCTCCATTATTTCCCGGTCCCGCGAAAACAATGAGATGTGTGTCTTTTTTTAAATCAGCTGCAATTTCTTCAAACAGGGTACGCGCAGCCCTTTCCATTAAATCAATAGATGCAATGGGTTCATGCGCTATTGTAAACGCATCAATCTCCCTGATTTTATCGGATGGAAATATCTTCACACGTTCAATTTTTGTTGCATATCAACAAATTTAAAAATAATTCGCTTCATCTCTTATGATATGTACCCAAAACGCATGAATAAAAATCTTATTTTTGCATAAACGAATTATTATGGGCAAGCGGCAAAACACATTTCTCAAAGAAGCAAAAGTTAAAAGTTTTGATGCAAAGCATCGTCAGACTTTAGACTTCAATATTTCCAGATATGATGGCGCCGTAAGCAAAGGGCTTTCACGTTACAAGAACCTTGAACTGGCACGCGACAGAGCCGCATGGATTAAACGTGATGTATTGCAACACTGGGACGACTACCTGATTAAATTTGAAACGAATGCCATTAAAAATGGTGCGAAGGTTCATTGGGCCTCCGATGCAGAAGAAGCCATGCAGCATGTTCACAAGATATTAAAGGACACATCGGCCAAAATACTTGTGAAGAGCAAGTCCATGACAACGGAAGAACTTGAATTTAATGCGTCTGTTGAATCACTTGGCATCGAGTCACTTGAAACAGATCTTGGCGAATTCATCGTTCAGGTAGCAGGAGAGAAACCCTACCACATATTAACTCCGGCAATGCACAAGTCGAAAGAAGATGTGGCAGCACTCTTTCATAAGATTTTTAAAACACCTGCAGAGGCAACTCCGACTGAACTCACGCATTTTGTTCGCAAGTTTCTTCGTCAAAAATTTGCCACGGCCGACGTAGGTGTAACTGGCGCAAATTTCCTAATAGCAGAAACAGGCAGCGTCTGTCTCACAGAAAATGAAGGCAATATTCTATTGTCGGCTTCCATGCCCGAGACAATGATCGTTATCGCCGGAATTGAGAAGCTGTTACCTGATTTGAAATCCTTATCAACCATTTGGCCCATCCTTGCCCATAAAGGAACCGGCCAACAGCTCACAGCCTACAATTCAATTTTTACTGGACCTCGTAAAGCGGATGAGACCGATGGACCAAAAGAAATGCACATCCTTTTGCTTGACAATGGGAGAAGCGATCTTTACCTTGCTGAAAAGCAATATGAGGCACTGGCCTGCATCCGTTGTGGAGCTTGTTTAAATACCTGCCCCATTTATCGATCGGTTGGTGGCTACACCTATGACGCAACCTATTCCGGCCCGATTGGGTCTGTTATAACGCCTTTTTATAAAGGGTTTAAAGAGTACAAACACCTCAGTTTTGCCTGCTCCCTTTGTGAAAGTTGTAAAGATGTGTGTCCGGTTAAAATTGACCTCCCCTCCTACCTTTTGCAAAACCGCAAGCAATCGGTGGATGAAAAACTATCTCCTGCATCCGAAAATTTGGCAATGAATGGGATGAAGCTAATTCTGGGAGACAGAAAAAAGATGGATTTGGCCGGAGGCGCAATAAAGAATATGGGAAGTAAGCTAATGGGCCGGACACTGTGGGGAGAAAAGCGTGACATCCCCCCTTTCGCAAAAACATCATTTTCGAAACAATACAAAGCTAAAAAGAAAGACTAGACACTTCCTTTTACAAAGTGCAGGGTCATTCTCTTTTTCATCCTGGATATCTTTTCCACCCCAGCACCTTGTGTGGTATCTAAGCCATCAGGCGTGCGATCAATTCTTCTGCATTAACCGTTGACTGTTCACCACTATTCATGTCTTTCAATGTGACCTTGCCAGCCTTTATTTCTTCTTCACCTGCCATGACGACAAAAGGGATCAGTTTTTTATCGGCGTAGGTCATTTGTTTTTTCATTTTAGCGTTGTCAGGAAAGATCTCGGCATTGATGCCTGTGCGCCTCAACTGGTTTAAAATCGGCAAACAATATCTGGTTTCCTTTTCCCCAAAATTCACAAACATGACTTTGGTGGTCTGCACTGACGATTCAGGATAAAGATCCAGTTGGTTTAAAACATCATAAATCCGATCAGCCCCAAAAGAGATACCGACACCAGAAACACCAGGCATTCCGAAAATCCCGGTGAGGTTATCGTAACGACCACCACCTGTGATTGAACCTATCTGTACATCCAGTGCTTTTACTTCAAAGATGGCTCCTGTATAATAATTAAGTCCCCTGGCTAAAGTAAGGTCAAGATCCAAAGCACAACTCAGGTTTAATTCATTTGTATATGAAAAGATTTCTTCAAGCTCTTGAATTCCCTGCAAGGCAGTTTCAGAAGATGAAAGCTCCGTTTTAAGGGTTGCAAGTTTATCCTGGTTGCTTCCTTCAAGTAAAATGATTGGTTGTAATTTTTCAATTGCCAGTTCAGAAACACCTTTTGCGCGCAATTCGTTATTGACACTTTCAAGACCTATTTTATCCAGTTTATCAATTGCCACGGTGATGTCCACAATTTTATCAGCCTCTCCAATCACCTCGGCAATTCCTGCCAATACCTTCCGATTGTTCAATTTGATGGCCACCCGAACATTTAAGGCCTCGAATACTTCATTCACAATCTGAATCAGTTCCACTTCATTCAAGAGGGAATCTGACCCAACCACGTCCACATCACATTGAAAAAACTCACGATAACGGCCCTTTTGGGGTCGATCTGCACGCCACACCGGCTGAATCTGATACCGTTTAAAAGGAAAACTTATATCATTTCTGTGTTGAACAACGAAGCGGGCAAATGGAACTGTTAAGTCGTAACGAAGCCCCTTCTCTGAAACTTTCGGAGCCAGTTTTAAAGAATCACGCCCAAGCAACATGTCTTCCGGCACCTTAGAAATAAAATCCCCGGAATTCAGAATTTTAAACAATAACTTATCACCTTCTTCCCCATATTTCCCCATGAGGGTAGACAGATTTTCCATGGCCGGGGTTTCGATGGGTTGAAACCCATAGCGTTGGAATACATTTTTTATTGTATCGAAGATGTAGTTTCTGCGCGTCATCTCTATTGGAGAGAAGTCACGTGTTCCTTTAGGAATGGATGGTTTTTGTGCCATAATTTGTTTTGATGAGTTACTTGCTAAAAATTAATCGCAGTGCTGCAAGTAGCATAAATACGCCAAATACTTTTTTCAATGTGCGTGCCGGGATATTCACAGAATACTTTGACCCCAGGTAAGCCCCAAGTACAAATATAATACTCAGGACAGCTGCATATTTCCAGTTAATGTAATCGTGTTTTGCATAGTTGATTGCTGCAAGAAACCCCACGGGAGGCAACATGAATGCAATGCTTGTACCCTGAGCAGCATGCTGAGACATACCCAAAAAATAGACAAGTGCGGGAACAACAATGATTGCGCCTCCCACGCCCAGACTTCCACTTAGGATGCCTCCAAGAAAACCGATTAAAATGAGAATCACTATTTCGGACATACGCATCGTAAAAAAAATTTGCACAAAAATAGTCAAGTTCACCGAGAAAACCTCGCATAATTAAGTTTTGCCCCAATTATCAAAAAATCTTAAAAATCACCTCTGGTGACCAAATTTTACTAATTTTGTTTTCAAATCATAAAAATTATGAAAACCAGGAATCTTATACTTTCATTTGCCTTTTTGCTAACAGCTTTTTATGTCGGTGCACAAAGCATGGCCCCAAAGATATCATTTAACACATTCGAACATGATTTTGGGACGATTGCTGAAGCTGGCGGGAAAGTATCCACAAGTTTTGAATTTACAAACCTTGGAAAAAACCCTTTGTTGATTCAAAGGGTAAGTGCGTCCTGTGGTTGCACCTCCCCTGAGTGGAGTCGGGAACCCATCCTTCCGGGAAATAAAGGATTTATAAAAGCAACCTTTGATCCCACCAATCGTCCGGGAGCGTTTCACAAAACGATTACCGTTGTAACCAATGCAGAACCTCAGACAACGGTTCTTAAAATTACAGGCAATGTAACACCGCGACAGTTGACAATTGAAGATCGTTTCCCCTATGTTTTTGGGAACCTGCGTTTAAAGAAATCTCACATTTCCTTTTTAAAGATGACAAAGTCAGATGTAAAAACATCAACCTTTGAAGTTGTGAACACGTCTGACACAGAACCAATTGCACTTGATTTTCAGAATGTACCAAAGCACATGAAGATTGCTGCACATCCTGAAACACTTGAGCCAAAAGCTGAAGGCACCATAACCATAACCTATGATGCAACCTTGCAGGACGACTGGGGTTTCATCCTTGATCGTGTGATGATTAAACAAAATGGAAAGGTAGATTACAACCATCGTCTTGGCGTGAGTGTAACCATTGAAGAAGACTTTTCTAAACTATCTGAAAAAGAACTTGCAAATGCTCCTGTGGCAAAATTTGACTCTCCAAACTTTAATTTTGGAACCATAAAGGAAGGCGAAAAAGTATCACATAACTTTATTTTATCCAATGAAGGAAAAAGCAACCTGATCATTCGGAAGATTAAACCTTCCTGTGGTTGTACTGCAGTTGTTGCAGGGCAGACGGTAATTGCTCCCGGGGAGTCTACAGATATAAAAGCTGTTTTTGCTTCACAAGGAAGGCGGGGCCGTCAGTACAAATCAGTCACAGTGATTACAAATGCACCAAACAGTCAACTTATGACACTTCGGATTACCGGAGACGTAAAATAAGCAGCTAAAGGGTT
>JBFHER010000169.1:0-8337 GCA_041584055.1 Bacteroidales bacterium | reverse complement strand
ATTCGTTTTTGTCTTGTGCGTGTATCAAAATCCGAATATCTGACTGTAACTGTAACACAAGATGTAACCTTATTCCCATTTCGCAGGTAAAATGCCAGTTTTTCAGCCATGGCAGTAAGAATGCTTTTCAGCTTTCTCACATCAATCGTATCTTTTCCAAGGGTGAGAGATGATGAGATGGACTTTCGTTCATGATATGGAATTACAGGCGTATCATCAATGCCCTGGGCCTTTTTCCAAAGGGCAACCCCATTTTTACCCAGTACACGTTCAAGAAGCTCTATAGGCATCTCCTGCAAGGTTTTGATGTATTTAATGCCCAAACCAATCAGTGTTTTATTGGTTTTATCTCCCACCATTGGAATCTTCTTTACAGGCAAAGGCGCTAGAAATTCTTTTTCATGCCCATTTGCGATCTGAATGTGATTATTAGGTTTTGCCTCTCCTGTACCTACTTTCGAAACTGTTTTGTTCGAAGATAAGGCAAAGGAAATTGGCAATCTCGTTTCCCGGATGATTCGCTCCCGAAGATCAATGGCCCACTTATAAGTTCCATGAAAGCGGTCCATACCGGTCATATCAATGTAAAACTCGTCAATTGAAGACTTTTCATACAAGGGAGAACGTTCCTTTACAATTTCTGTAATCGTATTCGAAAACTCACTGTAAATGGAACTGTTTCCCCGAATGACGATGGCTTCTGGACAAAGCATCTGCGCCATTCGCATGGGCATGGCCGAGTGAATTCCATAGGTTCGTGCCTCATAACTACAGGCTGCCACCACCCCTCTTCCACTGGTTCCACCAACCAATACAGGTTTATTGTTTAGCTCAGGATTCAAAAGCCGCTCACACGATACAAAAAATGTATCCAGATCGATGTGTACAATTGATTTTTGCATTTTAATTTATGAGTGAGCTAGAGTGTTAAGTAAGATCGAATAATGATTGAACTAGAGTGCAAAAGTGAACTAACGTTATAAGTGACTATTTTCTTTTTCTTATGACAACTTCTACCGATGGAAGAAAAAAGTGCCAATAATTATGTTATTTCTTGTTTTCCATCTCTCCTGCTTTTAATATATAACTCAATTCAGTCAAAACTTTAGATCACAATAAAACTCGAGTTCACTTTAGTCACTTTAGACCTTTTATAACAGACACCACAACGCCCTGAATTCTGAAATTGCGTGTTAGAATAATGGGTTGATGAACAGGATTTGTTGAACAGGGTTTTAATATAATATGATCAGGATTCAATTGTAGTTCCTTGATGGTTGCATCATCATCAATCAATGCCACCACCAAATCCCCTGTTTTTGCAACATGTTCTTGCCGGATTAACACCAAATCGCCATCGTCTATCCCTCTTTTGTTCATGGAGTCGCCGCTTGCCTTTAAAAAGAAATAGCGTTGATCTTTTTCTATCAGATCTGTTGCCACAGAAATCTGAGCTTCTACATTTTCTTCAGCCAGCAGAGGCAAGCCACATGAGACAAGCCCCAGTAATGGAACTTTAACGGTCAAAGCCCTGTCTCCCTGATCATCTATTTTAAATTCTTCAAGCATCAGACTGCCGTCTGCTTTTTTTGTTAAGATCCCTTTTTCTGTCAATGCTTGTAACAAAACAGTGACCGAACGGGGCGATTTATAGTTTAATTTCCGCATGAGATGCCTTGTGCTTGGCATCTTTCCATGCATCATCAGGTGATTTCTTACAGCCACTAACAATGCAGCTTCTTTATTTGATAAATTCAATAGCATACACAAATATACACCATGTATACTTTTGAATCAATTATTTTAACAATTAGTTATTAACAGGCATGAAATCCACAAAAAATATTAAATAAACACTCTCAAAACATCCACTGTCAACTCATTCAAATATTTATTCATTCAAAATCTTATATTTGCTTAAAATTTGAAAACGATGGGTAAAATTAGTTTTGGAGAATACGTAGAAGGGATTAATTACAAAGTGTTGGATGAGCGTATGATGCGTGCAAGTTCTGGCTTAATGTTGCTGGTTGGACTGTTTGCTTTTGCCAATGGTTTTTTATTGAGTAATTTTGAAGTACTCCCTTATTTTACGGGATTCCTTTTATTCAATTTTATCCTGGCTTTAATGCTTGGTCCCCGCTTATCTCCAACCGGACTTCTTGCCCGTTTAATTGTTAGAAAACAATCTCCACTCCATATCGGTGCGGTTCAAAAGAAATTTGCTTACAGTCTTGGTCTGACTTTAACCACAGTCATATTTACATTGTCATTGTTTTTATTAAACGATCCAATTTATTTTGAACCACTCTGTCTGCTTTGCATCATTTGCCTCAGTTTCTTGTATTTGGAATCTGCTTTTGGAATTTGCGTAGGTTGCAAACTTTATGGGCTTAGCATTAGAGCAAAGCTAATTCCAAAACCAAAAGAAAGACCCAACTGTATGGGAGATGCCTGTGAGGTTTAGTGACTGGTTAATTGATAGCTTTTAAAACATTCCAACATTGTTTGTGACCTTCGCCAGCGCGGATTTGCACCTTAAATCCGTGCAATCTGCTTCGACTATGGTTCGATGTGCGGCCAGGGATCGACCATGCTATTCGTTAAATAAATACCATGCGATGCAATCGCGCGGCAGCAAGGAGCGTTGCACGGGGCTAACATAATGTCGCTCCTCCGGAGCTTTTAATTTTTCGCAAACTCAATTCTTAGTTCTTGGAAATTGTTATTATTGAAGGTGAATGACCTTTGACTATTTATTCTGACCTCCTTTGCCACGTCCGCGACGCCGATCAAATTCAGCCCGTCGCTCAGCTTCTCCCGGACGCCCTTTCCGTTTGAATTCTGGTCGATCCCATTTATCATCACCAGTGTATTCCTTTCTTTTTCCTTTATCTGCATCTTCTTCGAAAGATTTTCTTTTATCAGAACGTGCATCACGATCAAAAGGCTTTCGTTTCCCGGAACGGTCATCTGCGTCGAAAGATCTTCTTTTATCCGGTCTGCTGTCGCGATCGAAAGGTCTTTTTTCTCTATCACCGGATCGTCCACCGTGCTTTCGTTTTTGAAATTCAGAACGCTGATCTTTTTCATCAGGATTATTCTTTCTTCGAAAGGCCAATCGCTCTTCGTAGGCTGTTGCATCCTTGTCCCTCTGAAATTCCGCATTTCCTTTTCGGTGGGGTTTCTTATCTCTTCTCTCCTCTTCTTTATGAATCTTTTTGGAACCGTCATAAAGCTCATACAATCTGAATTGACAATCAAGGTCACCGTTTTTAACTTCGATTTTTTGTGAGGGACGAAGACCAATTGCGTAAAAGCTTTCATCCTGATAGCCCAAAATCCAGGCATTGAATCCTGAGAAAGAATGTTTCAGACGCTCACCAATGATGCCATAAAGGTCTTTCATATCATTGATTTTCAAACGCTCACCGTATGGGGGATTTGTAACCAATACGCCGGTTTTTCCAAAGGGTTCTGTTTTCTGAAAAGAACGTCTATCCAGTACGATGTATTTTGACAAACCGGCGTTTTTGATGTTTTCTTCCGCAATTTTCACAGCTTCCGGAGAAACATCAGAACCATAAATCTTATATTTAAATTCTTTTTCGTGTGAATCATCGTTGTAGAGTTCTGAAAAAAGATCTGCATCAAAATCACTCCATTTTTCAAATCCAAAATTTCGTCGATACACCCCAGGTGCGATGTTACATGCAATCATTGCTGCCTCTATCAGAAAGGTACCAGACCCACACATAGGATCATAAAAATCAGAATTGCCATCCCACCCTGTTTTCATGATCAGACCTGCCGCTAAAACTTCGCTCAGTGGGGCTTCTGTTTGAGCTTTACGCCATCCTCGTTTGTGCAACGATTCTCCCGAACTATCCATTGATAAAGTACAACTGGTTCCGGCAATGTGCATATTAAACTGAAAATCGGGATTTGTGACACGCACAGATGGGCGTTCATCGTATTTATCTGCGAACCAATCAACGATTGCATCCTTCACACGATAGGTAACAAATTTTGAATGGGTGAAATTATCTGAAAATAAAGTGGAATGAATCGCAATTGTATTTTTTGCGCTTAGCATGCTATCCCAGTCAAACTTTTTAACATTTTCGTAAAGTTCATCCGGATTCTCGGCTGTGAATGTATAAAATGGACGAAGCACCTTTAATGCAGTGCGACATCTTAAATTTATTAAATACATCAGTCTTAAATCACCGGTGCATTCTACAGCACGTCTCAGTGCTTTGATTTCCTGTGCACCAATGGCCTCAAGCTCACCTGCCAACACATCTTCCAGACCTTTATAGGTCTTTACTATTATCCTAAATTGCTCGTTTTCTTCTTTCACCTTTGTTGAATTAAATTCCTGCGCCATCTAAAAAGATACCATCTCTTGCCTTAACCTGAACTATTTTTGAATTTGGAGGAATGCTGCTTGTTACCCAAACGTTACCTCCAATCACAGAATCCTTGCCAATTGTTATCCGGCCCAGGATGGTTGCATTTGAATAAATAACGACATTGTCTTCCAGAATAGGATGCCGTGGAATGCCTTTGATTGGATTTCCATCCTCATCGAGTGGAAAGCTTTTGGCTCCCAGAGTTACACCCTGATAAAGTTTTACATTGTCTCCAATGATAGCAGTTGCACCAATCACGACACCAGTCCCATGGTCAATTGTAAAATTCTCACCAATTCTAGCCGCAGGATGAATGTCTATACCCGTTTCTGAATGGGCCATTTCTGCAATAATTCTGGGAATGAGAGGAACGCCCAACGATAACAAGGCATTTGCAATGCGATAGTTTGTAATTGCCCGTATGGCCGGATAGCAAAAAATAACCTCACCATAGCTTTTGGAAGCCGGGTCGCCATTGAATGCGGCCTTAACGTCTCCAACCAGCTTATTACGAATGCCTGGTAGCAAATCTATAAATCTTGCAGCCATCTCCTGCCCTTTCTCTTTCATGTCTTCCATCCGGTTTACCTGATCTGAAGTACAGTTAAAACAAAGGCCTGCCAATACCTGCTCACAGAGCAATTCAAACACTTTTTCTGTATTGACACCAAGATGATATTTTACTGTTTGCGGATTTACTGAAGCTGTTACAAAGTAGCCGGGGAAAATCAGATCCCTGACAAGATGCACTATTTCTTCCAATACCTGGACGGAAGGCATTGGCTCGCCTGCTTTATGCTCATGGCATACGGATTGAAAAGAATCAAAGTGACTCAATTCATCGATTGTTTTTTTCAGGCGTTCCGTGTATTTTACCGGACTCATAATTTGAAATTTTAATTCTGCTGCAAAAATAGGGTAAAAATATGAGCTCTGTCATATGCCCGGGCACTTTAATTGCCTCCTGTAAGTTGTCTGATTAAAGGCGATGTCTTAGTTTAAATTGAAATAAGTTGGAATATTCACCTCCGGTACTGAAGGTGCCTGATTGCTCAATATTCTTAGTATAAATCAGTTCCATGCTTATTGATTCGTTCAGGGAAAAGCCTACACCGGTATTTAGGCGCAGGAGATTGTAATCGAAACGATCTAAATCAGACAGATTCCAAAAAGACTCTGCTGTGGCCAGACCATACATTTTCTGGTATGAGCCATCTGAATATAAGGTTCCGTTGAGTCCAAACTGATATCGTAACCTGGTTGCATCAGAAAATCCATCAGCAAACACCGGTTTATTCATCAATCGATACTCCAGTCGTGCGAGATTTACAAATTTTATGAATGATGCAATCCATTTGTTGTATCTTATGCCAAACCAGGGTCTTAATTCAGTCATGGGTTCAGATCCGTTTTTATTGACATAGAACAATGCCGTTCCAAGTTGTGGTTCTATTTGTCCCAGACTAAATCTGAATGAGGGACGATAATGGAAGAAACAATTTGTTTCGCTGGCAGGCAGATTGACGCGCGACCCAATGCGATGAACAAATTTAGATTTTTCACCTGCCTGTTTGTAAATATAATAATCACTCCAGATTTGGTTGTCCAGGAATTGAGTTGCCCCGGCACCCATCGGGAAAAAAATAACAATCAGGAGTAATATCTTTTTGAATATATTCAATTATTGAACTAGCTTTCCAAACAAATCGTAAATCTCATAATCTGTAATCTCAACCGTATAGAAGTTTCCAATGAGCAGATCTGTTGCTTCAATGTAAACCTCGGGATCCACTTCCGGGGAATCAAATTCTGTTCTTCCAACAAAATGATCGCCTTCCTTCCGATCGATTATTACCTTTAAACGCTGCCCAATTTTT
This sequence comes from Bacteroidales bacterium, assembly GCA_041584055.1. Taxonomy (GTDB): domain Bacteria; phylum Bacteroidota; class Bacteroidia; order Bacteroidales; family UBA5342; genus JBFHER01. The sequence goes on along the minus strand of JBFHER010000169.1, from coordinate 2,045 downwards.
TTGGCATTCAGTTCTTCAGAAATCCCCTCCTGCAAAAGCATCAGACGCTCAGCCCTCTCTTCTTTTACTTCCTTTGGCACGTCATCCTTTAAATTGTTTGCAGACCAGGTATCCTCTTCTTCTGAATATGGAAAAACACCCAAACGATCGAAGTTTGCCCATTTCACAAAGGCAAGCAAGTCCTCAAAATCCTTATCAGTCTCCCCCGGAAATCCCGTCATAAATGTTGTGCGAATATGAATGCCCGGCACCATTTCCCTTATCTTTGTAATAAGATCGTAGGTTTGCTGCTTACTCACATTGCGTTTCATTCCTTGAAGCACATTGTCGCTCACATGTTGCAATGCGATATCCAAATAATTGCACACATTGTCATGTCGCTTCATCACATCAAGAATCTGAAATGGAAAGTTGGTTGGGTAAGCATAATGAAGTCGCAACCACTCCACACCAGGGATGCAGGCAAGTTTATCTATTAAATCAGCCAATCTGGATTCCTTGTATAAATCGTAACCATAAAAGGTTAAATCCTGAGCAATTACCTGAAACTCCTTTACTCCTTGCTGAACAAGTCCTTTCACTTCATCAACGATTGCTTCTATAGGTCTGGAAATATGTTTGCCTGTAATTAATGGGATGGCACAATAACTACATGTGCGATTACATCCTTCAGAAATTTTTAAATATGCAAAGTGATTAGGTGTTGTTATATACCTTCCCGCACCAGTATGGTATTTATTATTCTGATTTACATCCTTTAATAATTGAGGCCAATCAAATTTACCATAATACTTATCCACATTTGGAATTTCTGTTTGCAGCTCTTCTTTGTACCTTTCTGACAGACAGCCCATCACATAGAGTTGAGATATTTCGCCACGTTTTTTTGCTTCAGCCAATTCAAGAATCATATCCACCGACTCAGCTTTTGCATCGCCAATAAAACCACAGGTGTTCACAATTACTATATCGCCGCTGATTTCAGCAGGATCATGCTGGATCTCATAACCATTTCGGTGAAACTGGGCAAGCAACTGCTCTGAGTCAACAAGATTCTTGGAACACCCCATGGTTACAATATCCACCTTTCTCTTTCCCATCCCGTGTTTTTTCCTTTATGTTTCTGCTTAATTAAATAGGGAATCCACAAATTCCTCTTTTCTAAATATCTGGAGATCGTTTACCCCTTCACCGATGCCGATGTATTTTACGGGCACGTTTAGCTGGTCTGAGATTCCGATTACAACACCACCTTTGGCAGTGCCATCCAATTTTGTAATTGCCAGTGCATTTACTTCTGTTGCTTTTGTAAATTGCCGTGCCTGTTCAAAGGCATTCTGTCCGGTGGATCCATCCAGGATTAATAAAATTTCATTGGGTGCTCCGGGGATCACTTTCTTCATCACATTCTTGATTTTTGAAAGCTCATTCATCAGATTAATTTTGTTATGGAGGCGCCCAGCTGTATCAATGATCACTACATCAGCACCGCTTTTCTTTGCATGTTCCAATGTATCAAACGCTACAGATGCCGGATCCGATCCCATTTTTTGTTTAATCACAGGCACACCCACACGCTCGCCCCAAATCACCAGCTGATCAATGGCAGCTGCCCGAAAGGTATCTGCAGCCCCTAAAACCACTTTTTTCCCTTGATTCTTAAACTGATTTGCAATCTTCCCAATGGTTGTTGTTTTTCCAACGCCATTGACACCGACCACCATGATCACGTAAGGATCATCACTTTCCGGTAATTCAAACCGATCACCGTCAACGTTATTATTTTCTGAGAGCAAATTCGCAATTTCCTCTTTCAAAATACGTGTCAATTCATCCGTTCCAAGGTAACGATCTTTTGAAACACGTTTCTCGATGCGCTCAATCACTTTCAAGGTTGTATCCACACCTACATCTGATGAAATGAGGACCTCTTCAAGATTATCAAGCACTTCATCATCAACGGATGACTTCCCTACAACAGCGCGTGAAAGCTTTTTAAAAACACTCTCTTTTGTTTTTTCGAGCCCTTTATTTAATGTTTCTTT
>JBFHER010000168.1:0-8643 GCA_041584055.1 Bacteroidales bacterium | reverse complement strand
GCAGAGTTGCCAAAGGATCGGGGAAATATTCATAGCGTTAAACATGCCTACTACCTTATGGACAATGCTCAAAAACGCGCTTCACTCAGGGCAGAACTTGCTGTAAAAAAAGAGTTTTGTTTTGACACGGAAACAACGAGTTTAAATGTACAGGATGCGGAACTTGTTGGAATGGCATTTGCTTATGCTGAAGGAGAAGCATTTTATGTGCCGGTGCCTGCTGATAGGAAGGCAGCGCTTGCAATTGTTGAAGAATTCAGAGCAGTGCTTGAGGATGAACAAATCCTGAAAATCGGTCAGAATATAAAATATGATATCCTGGTCATGCGAAATTACAATGTGAAGGTGAAGGGTCCTTTGTTTGATACAATGATTGCGCATTACCTCATTTCACCCGATCAAAAGCATAATCTGGATGAACTGGCCATCAATTACCTTAATTATGATACTGTTAAAACAGAAGAGCTCATTGGGAAGAAAGGAAAAAATCAGAGTTCAATGCGCGATGTTCTGATAGAGACGGTAAAAGACTATGCCGCTGAGGATGCGGACATCACCTTGCAATTGAAATACAAATTAGCCCCTGAACTGAAAAGTGGCCAACTTGAATCGCTTTTTAAGGACATCGAGATGCCGCTGCTAAGGGTATTGGTTGAAATGGAGGACACAGGTGTTTCACTTGATACTGAAGCATTAAAAGTATATTCGATCCAATTGGTTGAACACATCGCAAAACTCGAAGCTTCAATCATCGAACAGGCGGGAGTCACGTTTAATGTAGGATCACCAAAACAGGTTGGAGAGGTCCTTTTTGATCAAATGAAGATCGATGAAAAGGCGAAAAAAACAAAATCAGGACAATATTCAACCTCTGAAGATGTGTTGCAAAAATTAAAAGGAAAGCATCCAATCGTTGAAGATATACTTGAGTTCAGGGGTTTGAAAAAATTGCTGAGCACCTATGTGGATGCTTTGCCGGAATTGGTCAATCCCAGGACAAAGAGAATTCACACATCCTATAATCAGGCCATTGCAGCAACCGGTCGTTTAAGTTCAACAAACCCGAATCTTCAAAATATTCCCATCAGGGATGCTGCAGGACGTGAGCTTCGAAAAGCTTTTGTGGTGCCGCATGCAGATTATCTTTTCTTTTCGGCTGATTATTCACAGGTTGAGTTACGTTTAATGGCTCACCTTAGTCAGGATGCAAATATGCTGGAAGCCTTTAACAAAGGTGAAGACATTCATGCAAGCACTGCTGCTAAAATATATGGAATCCCTGTTTCTGAGGTGGATGCAGACATGCGCCGGAAGGCGAAAACGGCCAATTTTGGAATTATCTACGGAATTTCGGCTTTTGGATTGGCAGAGCGATTAAATATCTCACGAAAAGAAGCCAAAGAGCTTATAGATGGTTACTTTGAGAACTTCTCAGGTGTGAAACAATTTATGGAGAAGTGTGTGAGTGACGCACGTGAGAGAGGCTATGTTGAAACGATCTTTCAACGCAGACGGTATTTGCCTGACATTAATTCCCGCAATGGTGTTGTGCGCGGTGTGGCTGAAAGAAACGCAATCAATGCTCCCATTCAGGGATCTGCGGCCGACATTATTAAACTGGCAATGATCAACATTCAAAAAAAGATCGATGAGCGGGGTCTGAAATCAAAAATGATTCTTCAGGTGCATGATGAATTGAACTTCGAAGCTTTCAAACCGGAAATGGATGCTTTAAAGGAACTTGTTACCTACGAAATGGAGCATGCCGTATCCTTAAGTCTTCCTTTAACTGTGGAGTGTGGCTTTGGAGAAAACTGGCTGGAGGCGCATTAACAGGCGCTTTCCCGGGCCAGGGAGTGAGATGTTTATTTATCTTTGCTTCATTCCTGGCACAATTCGGGATAATTCATTGCAAAAATTCAAATAAACCCTATTTTTGCTACAAAGTTTGGCGAAATGAGCGCAAAGAAATCGGAAGAAATGTCCTTTTTAGGTCATCTTGAGGAATTAAGATGGCACATCGTACGAAGCATGCTGGCAGTCATTGTGTTGGCCATTGTAGCGTTTATTTTTAACGACATTGTATTCGATACCATCATATTGGCTCCAAAATCCCCGGAATTTTGGTCTAATAGGATGATGGCCACAATGGCCGATTTAACTGGAATTGAGTCCTTGAGGATAAATGACAAGCCTTTTCAAATTATCAACATCAGCATGGCAGGGCAGTTCAGCACACACATTCGTGTGTCTTTGATTGCAGGATTAATTGCATCTTTCCCTTACATTTTTTATGAAGTGTGGCGATTCATTTCTCCGGCTCTTCATGAAAATGAAAAGCAACATTCACGTGGTTCGATCTTCTTTATTTCAATACTTTTCTTTTTGGGTGTTCTCTTTGGATATTACGTTATTACACCCCTTTCGGTTCATTTTTTGGGAAACTACAATGTAAGTGAAGAGGTGCTGAATCAAATCAACCTGCGGTCATACATTGGCACAGTTACCTCGGTTACGCTGGCATGTGGCATCGTTTTCGAATTGCCTGTGATCATCTTTTTTCTGAGTAAAGTCGGCCTGGTGACACCGGATGGATTGAAAAAGTACCGTCGACATGCCATTGTAGGAACACTGCTGCTTTCTGCAATTATTACACCGCCGGATATGTTCAGCCAGATTTTGGTGAGTATTCCCATCATTATCCTTTACGAAGCAGGAATTTTAATCTCCGGACGTATTCAAAGGAAACGCGAAAAAGAATTGGCCAGGCGTTAATCAAATCCCATAATTGGTTTTGTTGAGGAGGAACAGGGCAGAACCGTTTTTCTTTTTACCTTCTCATGGCTAAAATTTTTCGCCGATAGCGTACTTTTTCTACATTTGTATAAATTCATATAAGATTGAAAAAAGACAAGAAAAAGATTGTCATGGTGGGAACGTTTCATCCGTTCCGGGGTGGTTTAGCTGCATTTAATGAACGTCTTGCCAACGAATTTCTAAAAGAAGGGCATGAGGTTATAATTTACACCTTTAAGTTGCAGTATCCCAATTTTTTGTTTCCGGGAAAAACGCAGTATGCCGACTGGGACGCACCTAAAGAACTGGACATTCGTATAAAAATCAATTCAATCAATCCCCTCAATTGGATTAAGGTGGGACGTGAAATTCGTCAGTTAAAGGCAGACATGGTTGTTTACTGCTACTGGATGTCTTTTATGGCACCCTGTTTTGGCACCATTGCCAGACTGGTGAAAGCTCCAAAAACGCGCAACTATGCCATGGTTCATAATATGATTCCCCACGAAACCACCATCCTTGATAAAGTATTTCCGAAGTATTTTGTGAACATCATGGATGGGTTTGTGGCCATGGCCGAATCCGTAAAAAAGGACATCATCAATTTAGATACTGCAAATAAAACGGTTTTGGTATCACCACATCCTGTGTATGATCACTATGGAGAGAAAACATCAAAACAGGAAGCTGCAGCGGTTTTGAATTTAAATCCGGATGATCATTACATCCTGTTTTTTGGTTTTGTAAGGGCTTACAAAGGACTTGATTTGCTTCTTAAAGCTTTTGGTGATCATCGACTCAGGAATAAAAATGTAAAGCTCATTGTGGCTGGTGAGTTTTATGAAAATGAGAATGAGTACCTCAATCTTATCAGGACACAAAAACTAGAGGAATACATTGTGCTTCACAATACCTTTATTGCTGAAGATCAGGTAAGGTATTTTTTCAGTGTTTGTGATATTGTTGTACAACCATATAAAAGTGCAACGCAAAGCGGTGTTACACAAATTGCTTACCATTTTGAAAAGCCAATGCTTGTGACAGATGTGGGAGGATTGAAAGAGATCGTGCCACACGGAAAGGTGGGTTATGTGACCCTTCCGGATGAAAAAGATATCGCAGATTCCCTCCTTGATTTCTATGAGAACAACAGGGAGGAAGCGTTTGTGGAAGGCACAAAATCAGAAAAGAAAAAGTTTCTTTGGAGTAAAATGACATCCACCTTTTATGAATTGGAAAAGCAGGTAAATGGACGTGTTGTTCAGGATAAATTGTCTTAATTGCCTTTTTGGAAAGGTGGCTTTTCGGACGAACATGAAAATGGACAAGGGAAATGGACCGAAATTTAAAGCTTGAAATAAAGCGCTCGTTAATACGTTATTAATGTTAAATGAAACACGCAAAATCGACTGTGCATGAAAAAAATAGTATTTGCAACGCATAATAAACACAAGTTAGAGGAGGTAAAATCACTACTGCCCGACTATATGGTTTTAGGTCTGGATGACATTGGTTGCAACGAAGAAATTCCTGAAACAGCAGATACGCTGGAAGGCAATGCTTTGCAGAAGGCCAGATTTGTTGTGGATAAGTTCAGGCTGGATTGTTTTGCTGATGATACAGGATTGGAGGTGGATGCACTGGGGGGTGCTCCCGGCATCTTTTCGGCACGTTATGCAGGAGAAGAAAAAAGTGCCGAGGCAAATATGAATAAATTATTATCCCAACTCAAAGGTGTTGAAAATAGAAAAGCAAGATTTAGAACGGTGATTGCGCTTATCCAAAAAGATGAAGAAACCTTGCTTGAAGGATGCGTTGAAGGGCAAATAACGCTCGAAAAAAGTGGAAAGGAAGGTTTTGGCTATGATCCTATTTTTCTTCCTGATGAGAAAACCGTAACTTTTGCTGAATTGAACATGGAAGAGAAAAATCAAATCAGTCATCGGGGAAGGGCTGTAAGGCATTTAATTGGTCATTTAAATAAATAATTATCACCTTTTTAAAGTTTTTATCGTATGCTAAAACAGCTATTGGTTATTGGAATTTGTGCATCCTTATATATTTCTGCGTTTGCAGAAGACATCCCGTTGGGTGATTGGCGCACGCATTTTTCATATGCGGAGGGTCAGGGCGTTGAAAGGGTTGGATCAAAGATTTATTCCGTGGCTTCCGGAAGCTTGTATGCTTATGATTTGGATGATAATTCCATACAAATTTTTACAAAAAAAGACGGCTTAAACGATATTGGGATTAACCTTATAAGATACAGTGAATCGTATAACACCCTCATTATCTGTTATGAAAATGGGAACATTGATTTGTTAAAGGACCAGAAAGTATGGAATGTTCCGGATATCAAAATGAAATCTACCACAGGTAGTAAAAGGATCAATGAAGTCTGTTTTAATGGCGCTTATGCTTATCTGGCCAGCGATTTAGGTGTGATTGTCTTTAACCTTGAACGACGTGAAATTAAAGAAACGTATCTGTTGGCAGCCGGTGGAGCACAAAATATTGTTTATGATGTAACTTTTTATAATGGCTCCATTTACGCTGCAACCAACAATGGACTTTTTATGGCAGCTGAGGATGAGCCGGTGCTGATGAATTTTGCAAATTGGGAATATGAAACAATGATTCCGGAATACAATCAAACCTACCGTTTTGTAAGACATTTTGGTGAGCATCTTATTGCAGTCAGATCGGATGGGGCCACTGCAACTGCAGTGACATATGCGTATGTTTCCGGTCAATGGAACAGGATTGGAAATGGGTATAGCCTTGGAAGTGTCCGGATCAGTGAAGGACTAATGACCTTTTCTTATCGCACTGCTTTTCTGATTTATAATAAGGAACTGAAGATTCATCATACGATCTCTTCCGTGTTTTCAGCGGATGGCGACGAGAAGGTTGTTAACAGTGTGGATGGAATATGCATTGATTCGTTAAAGTATGCTGTTGTTAGTCCGGAGCATGGTCTGATGCTTCAATTAAGTCCGGATGTGACCACATTTGCATCGCCGGATGGCCCCTCTTCCAATACCGTTTGGGACATCGACATTTCAACTTCTGGTGTAAGGGTTGTGCCTGGCAAAGTGACCGGTAGCTGGAACAATTCAAATACAAGTTTGTCTGTATCAACTTACAAAGATGGCCTTTGGTCTTTCTTCGATAAAGATCAGATTCCTGAGTTTGATGGCAAAAGGGATTTTATTGATGTTCAGTCTGATCCTCTTGACCCGGAACATTACTTTGTGGCTTCTTATGGGAATGGCTTGTTTGAATTTCAAGGTGATGCACTTGTTAAAATCCATGACGCATCAAACAGTCCTATAACGGATATTTTTAACGGTGATAAATACATGCGGCTCAATAGCCTCGTCTTTGATCAGAATAATAAACTATGGTTTACCAATGCCGAGGTAAATTCTTCGGTGCACGCTCTTGCAAGTGATGGTAGCTGGGAGTCGTTTGCTTACACTGATATTGATAATATAGGAGAAAAGGTGTACGTGTTTGGGAGCATGATTATTACACTGGAAAATACCAAGTGGTTAATTTTGCCAAAACGTTTAGGGCTTTATGTTTTTAACGAGGAGCAAGGTGAAACAGCATGGATCAAATCTATTCAGGATAGTGAGACAGGAGACTTGATTTCTAACCTGGCCATTTCGATGGTTCAGGATCAGGATGGAAGCATCTGGGTGGGAACCTCCAACGGCATTGCGATTTTTTACAATCCGGAACAGGTATTTGAGAACAAGGATTACTTTCCTGCATCAAGGATTAAATTGCCACGTTTGGATGAAGAAGAGGACGAAGGTCTGGCAGATTACCTACTTGATGGCGAGCCTATCTCTGCCCTTGCCGTGGACGGGGGAAACCGCAAGTGGATTGGGACTTCTTCATCAGGCGTTTTTCTGGTTTCCGCTGATGGCCAGGATGTTATTCATCATTTTACTGTTGAAAACAGTATGCTGCCTTCTAATTCGATTCGTCGTTTGGCCATCGACCCAACAAACGGGGAGGTTTTTATTGCAACCGGAAGTGGGTTGGTTTCATACAGGAGTGATGCAACCAGTAGTGAGCAGACCTTTGATAATATCAAGGTTTTTCCAAATCCGGTGCGGGAAGACTTTAACGGTACAATCTCTATTTCAGGGCTTGTAGATCAAACAAATGTTAAGATAACGGATGTAAGCGGTAACCTTGTTTATGAAACTGTTTCAAATGGAGGAACAGCTTCCTGGGATGCAAAAAACTTTTATGGAGACCGTGTAGGGACAGGTGTGTATTTAATTTTTTGTTCAAATCAGGATGGCAGTCTGAGCGAAATGACAAAGATTTTAGTTGTAAATAACAAATAATCGTAATAAACTTACAGCGTGAAATCTTCAATTCATATTTCAAAAAAATGAATTACCTCGATATAATAATTTTTTTACCGCTGATTTATGGTATAGTCAGAGGTTTTAGCAAGGGATTTGTAATCGAAGTTGCCACCCTGGCAGCATTGGTACTTGGAATCTATGGCGCACTTAAATTTTCTAGTATCACCTCAGAATTTTTAATGGAGCAGTTCGATTTAAGCGGCAGGTACCTGCCTATAATTTCTTTTGCAATAACTTTCGTTTTGATCGTTGTGGCCATAAATCTTCTCGGTAAACTGCTCGACAAGCTCATGAAAGCAGTTTCACTTGGCTTTATAAATCGCCTGCTTGGCTCTGCAATGGGATTCCTGAAATTGGCTGTAGTCACAGGACTGTTAGTTGTTCTGGCCCACAAAGCGGATGAAAAATTCAATTTTATTCCAGATGAAGATACTGCCGGATCTCTTTTTTATGAACGGTTTTATGAAACTACCATCCAGGTCTTTCCTTACATCAATTTTGACGCCATCCGGGAGAAAGTAAGTCCGAAGGACGAAGATCAGCAGCCAGGCCCACAGGGAGTATGATCTGTTAATCCATTGATGTTCAGCGCGTATTTTTCACGTCTTAAAATCTGTACTTCGCACCAAGCGTGATGTTGAATCTGTGTGCAGGATAGCCATACCAGAAGTCATACTTTGATGCAATCAGGTTATTTACATTGATCGTCAGGCCAACGCGTTTTGTATAATCGTATTCCCCTGATAAAGCAATGTCGTAGACAGCACTGAGCTTGCTGTAATCAGAGTTGACACCGGGAGTTGTGAGCGCATAACGTTTCCCTATTGTGTTGAATCCTGCTTTTACCTTTAAATTATTCAATGGTTTATAACTCGCGTAAGCACCTAAAACATATTCCGGCATATTTGTTGGATTCTCCAGTTTATCCAGACTGTAATTGTAGTAAGCCCCTTTGATGCCGAAATCAAATTTTTCATTGCCTGTATAATCCATGGATGCCTTGATTGAAAGCTTGTTCATGTTGTCAGTTTCAACCCTAAAGAGATTAGAATGAACATAATCATCCGTGTCATCATTGGGATCTTCAGTTGGATTTTTATAGAACTCATTAACAAAGAAATACTGATCTTTGATGAAATCAAAACCAACGCTTCCGTTAAATACCAATTTCGGGGTCAGGAAACCTTTCATGCCAAGTTCAAAACGAACCGGCGTTTTTGTGGGACTTACTTTCAGGTTCGGAGAGATAAACCGGTTTTCATATAAAATTTCTGAATAATGATTTGTTTTGTAATCACCTCCTATGAGGAAATATGATGTGAAATACTTTTCTATAATGTTGTAATTGAATCGAATATCAGGAACAATGTACGCTTTAGTTTTTGAACTCTCCTCCGCAAAAAAGTTTATTCCAATGCCTGCTTTTACATCCCATGTAGATGCCTTCCATTTAAAG
>JBFHER010000167.1:0-8658 GCA_041584055.1 Bacteroidales bacterium | reverse complement strand
GAAGCGCAGCGCATTGCAAACATTGGCAGTTGGTATTTCGATATGGCATCGCAAAATGCCGGATGGTCTGACATGATGTATACAATTACAGGCATTTCACGGGATTGTGACAACCTTTTGGAGGCCATGCGTCAGATTGTCCACCCTGAGGACAAAGTTAAATTTAACATGGCACTTCAGGCGCTTTTAATGAGTGGCGGACATTTTAAAAAGATGGATTTTCGTATCATAAACCAGCAAACGAAGAGGATTCGATTTGTTCAGGCTGAATCTAAACAATATTACGACAAACACAATAAACTGATTTCAATATCCGGTACCATTCAGGACATTACCGATCAGAAACTGATTGAACAGGATTTGATCAAAGCCAAAGAGCACGCCGAAGAAAGCGATCGTCTTAAATCTGCTTTTATTGCAAATATGAGTCATGAAATCCGGACTCCCATGAACGGAATAGTTGGTTTTACTGATTTATTGATGGAAGATCCCGACACCCCTGAGATTGCAAAGTATGCGTCTATTATTCAAAATTCAAGCATGCAACTTTTATCAATCGTCAACGATATTCTCGACATTTCATCCATAGAGACCGGACAAATGAAGATTTTGAAGGAAAGCCTCGACATTGAGTCCCTGATCAACGAAATCTATGAGTTCCATCTGCCTAAAATATCAGGCAAAGGCATCTCTTTTGAAAAGCATCTGAACCCCTGTCCCGGCCAATTGATAAGTGATGGCATAAAGATCAGGCAGATACTAAATAATTTGATCAACAATGCCTATAAATTTACGGATAGTGGATCAATCAGCATTTCATGTCATCCCACAGCAACAGAAATAAACATAAGTGTTGAAGATACAGGCATAGGCATTCCCCCATCCTATTATGATCAGATATTCGAACGTTTCACTCAGGTCCAATCCAAGCACAACCAGATGAAGGGCGGAACGGGTCTGGGACTGGCCATTTCAAAGCATTTATCGAAGCTGTTGGGGGGAGATTTAAACCTGGATAAAAACAGGGCAATTGGATCATCTTTTACACTTACGCTGCCGCTAGATTAAAGCAAAGATACAAAAGGTGCAGTCAAGCATATTTAGGATAAAAAGTAAAACTCAGATCGATCCATATCACCAACACGTTCACAAATATTTAATTTTACGAAAACCTGTGCATTTTCCACTATTATCATCTATCCTTCAAGACGAAGCTTCCACAGAAATTTAGTTTAATCAGCGATTTTACTATATTTGGATTTAAAACATCACGCATGCACCTTTTATTTCTGGCCATCGCACCTGTATTAACCCTGTTAATTTACATCTATTATCGCGACAAATATGAAAAAGAGCCACTTTCCCTGCTAATCAAAGGCCTGGTGGCTGGCATGTTATGCGTGATTCCTATTATTCCGGCAGAAGGCCTCATGCATATGCTCATTGCGCCTTTTGAAGGAAGTCGATATTTGTATGCCTTCGGCAATGCCTATCTGGTGGCTGCACTGTGCGAAGAAGCCTTTAAATTCATTGCAGTTTATTTACTTATCTGGCGTAATCCAAATTTCAACGAACGTTTTGATGGCATCGTCTATGCTGTTTTTGTATCCCTGGGTTTTGCCCTAGTTGAGAATATGATGTATGTTTTTGGCAATGCCGAAGGAATCCAGATTGCTTTATCAAGGGCCTTTACGGCTGTTCCGGCGCATGCCATGTTTGGGGTACTCATGGGGTATTATCTGGGTCTGGCTCGATTCTCCGACACACCGGCCCTGGTAAACAAACATTTAAAGTATGCCCTGATTGTGCCAATTTTCTTTCACGGGCTTTATGATTTCATTCTTATGTCGGAAAATGCTTTTTTTCTCCTTGGATTTTTCCCTTTATTGATAAGCATGGTGATAATTGCACACAGACGCATGAAGGAACATTCGAACAATTCAATTTTCAGATTCTTAAGATTCAGACGCAACCATGACAAAGAACATAAAACGTGATTTCAGCAGCGAATTTAGTTTTCGCTTTTCCAGAAGCAGTGGCCCCGGTGGACAGAATGTAAACAAAGTAAGCACACGTGTGGAAGTTATATTTTCGATTCCGGATTCAGTGCTGCTAACGGCAAGAGAAAAAGAAAACCTGATTCACAAATTCGCATCCCGCCTCAATAAAGAGAATGAATTATCTATTGCATCTCAGGAATCGCGGTCGCAATTGCAAAACAAACTGCATGCCATCAACGTCCTGAATATTTTGCTTAATGCCAGTCTGAAACCAGTAAAGAAAAGAATTGCCACCAAACCAAGTCGCAGTTCCAAAACAAAACGCCTTGATCGTAAAAAACGGCATGGTCTGAAAAAGGAGAACCGCAGGAAGCCGCTTTTGTAGATCGCAATCAGGCCAATATATTTTCCATCCCTGAGTCTCTGATAAACAAGCAAGTGGTTTGTGATTGATTCACCATCTTTTCCATAAACATAAAATCCGGTTCTTCTGCAAGACCAAAAATATTAAGATCGGCCGCAGGTGCATTTACGACAAAATCGTTGAAAGCACCAACATATATGAATGTTTCCGTTTTAGGCATCCTTGCCTGCTCAATCAAATCAATCATGAATTCGCGCGCCTGAACTTCCTGTTCAGCATTATCAACCACAGTGACGAGTCTTATGGTAGCTGACCAGTTTTTTTTGAGTTTATATGCTACAAGTAATGACAAATCGAGGTTTCCTATATCCCAAGTAATTTGCCAATGCGGAGAACGGTTTCTGATCCAAACATTGATGAACTGCCTTTGGCCAAGGCCGGATTTTGGATGTTGAAAATACACCAATACACCGAGCTGCAATCGGGCTGACTCATGGATTATTTTTATAAAATCCTGTTCATAGACCTGCCTGTCAATCATATTCAGGAATACGATGTTGGGTTTAAAAAATGATCCACGGTAAACCTGATTTGCAAAATTAACTCCCTCAACAAAGTTTTCTGTTGAAATTACTGCCCATGAAGAAAACACACCGCTTTTTTGAAAAGACTGTGAGAGGACATTGATTTTCTCTGTTAAGTTTCCACTAGATGATTCTATACCAATACCGAGCAACTTAATGGACCCTTTGGGATAGGTCACATTTTTTAGAAAGGAGAACACCCCTTTAATTGATTGAGGATCGCTAACGGGGATTAGGAGGTTTGGCTTCCATGCTCTTTCCTGACGCTGAGCAATCATGGAAGTGTGCTTCGCTGCCCATTCAGCAAATGAAACAAACAGTCCACTTCTCACATCTTCGAACGGTGTAATCAATTGACGTTTCGACAGAATACCATAAACCACAAACACCACAGCAACAGAAATCAGACTTAGGCTGGGGTTGATGATGAACATGGCCAAAAGTGATGTTATCAGACCAATCCATGGAATCCATCGCGGCACAGAAAACAGGGGCCTGAAACTGATCAAGCCGAGATTTTGCTCGATGATTACCACCACATTCAACATTGCGTAGGTAATTAAAAAAAAGAGGGTGACCAAGGGTGCGATGGCATTCAAATCACGTACAAGCATTGCAACAAAAACCATGGCACCTGTTACCATCATGGCATTGCGCGGTTGTCCGAAACGGTCCGTATTTCCCAACCACTTACTGCCTGGTAATACACCATGTGTACCCATGGCAAATAAAATCCTTGATGATCCTACCATGGATGCCAAAGCGGAAGAAAAAGTAGCTCCCAACACGCCAGCAATGACCAAAGGTGGAAAAAATGATCGATCGATCATGATGTTATAATTGTGAAGCAATTCATCAACGGTGGCCGATCTGGCAACCCAATAAGCCAGCCCCATATAAACAAAAAAGCTGACGCCAATGGCCCATAAAGTTCCGATGGGGATACTTTTGCGTGGATCTTTTAACTCACCAGACATATTTGCACCCGCCATAATCCCTGTGGCTGCAGGAAAAAACACTGCAAAAACGATCCAGAAGCCGGATCCTGAAAAATCACCTTCAACCGAGCCAGGGAAGGTTCCCCATTTTAACACGTCAACTGTTGATTTCTGCATTGAACCATAATAGGCTGCAATGACGATCACAACAATGGAGGCCGCAATGACAATCATGATGAAGTATTGCGTCTTTATGGCAAGGTCTGCACTTTTATAAGCGATGCCATAAATTAAAGCAAACACCAGCAGATCAACCACAAAAGCGGAATGCTCGGGAAAAATAGAGAGCCAACCTTCCCTAAAACCGAAAATGTACATGGTTACGGCCAAACCTTGTGAGACATACCTTGGTATGCCAAGACTTCCACCTATTTCAAGGCCCAGTGATTGAGATATAATGGCATAAGCTCCTCCAGCACCGATCCTGATATTCGTTGTAATTGAGGACATGGACAAAGCTGTTGCCAAAGTAATAACAAATGAAATAATGATTATCAGCCATGCGCCCAACAAACCTGCATTCCCTACCACCCATCCTAACCTCAGGTACATTATAACCCCTAAAATAGTAAGCAATGTAGGGGTAAACACGCCTCCAAACGTTCCGAATGTTTTTAGATTTTGAGATGCCTTAACCATATGGACTTCCATTGAAGATGTGTTATCTAAAAATATGAAAATATTCTGACATTGCTCGTGTTTTTTCATGAAACAACTTCCTCTTTTTTAACTCAGAAGCGCATCAAAGCATTAAATATTTAATCTTTTACACGCATTTTGAACACTTTGGTTTCTGAGACAAACTCAACTGCCTTCTATACTTTTCGCTCAACACAATCCTCTTCTATCAGGTTACCACATCACAGTATTTTCCTTGTTTGTCCACTCATATCCGTTCCAATTGCTTTTCTATTTCTACAAAAAGCTTGCAATCGAATATAAAAATGCTGCCTAAGCATGCAAACAATGGAAACTGTCTAAACTTTTTGAAGCAGAAATGGTTCTATTATCATAAAATCAGTTTATGTACACAAAAAACACAAAGGTGGCAGGGATAATTGAAGAAAACCACCTGATCTTACCTGTTTTAAACCGCTTTGGCATCAGTCTCGGTTTTGGTGATGTAAGCGTTGAGGACATCTGTGAAAGCAAGCACATTGATATTAATTTCTTTCTTTCCATTGTCAATGCTTTCAATCATGAGGCCTTTTTCCCTGAAAAAGAACTCCTTACTTTTTCTACCGGTCTTATTATAGATTATTTACAAAAAACGCATCAGCATTATTTAAACTATGTAATTCCTCGCATTGACAAGCGTTTAAACAAACTTGTAGATGCCTGTGAATCAGGATGTAAAAACATTGGCGTTGTAAAATCCTATTATCAAAAATACCGGGATGATCTTTTGGAGCACATCAAAGAGGAAGAAGAACTTGTGTTTCCTTACATTATATCATTGCAAAAAGCCTATGATCAGGGTGACACAACCTTTCCTGATCTTCATAAAGTGAACATCGACAGTTATGAAAAAGAACACCACACAACAGATGATAAGCTAATTGATTTAAAAAACATTGTAATCAAATACCTGCATGCAGATTACGATGATAATGACGGAAATGAATTTTTGTATTCAATTTTTCAATTTGAAAAAGATCTCAAGGATCATTCCAGAATTGAAGAGAGTATTTTAACACCAAAGGTCATTGAGTTGATCAATCACTTTCAAAAATAATTTGTGTTGGGAGCCATAATCATTGTTCATCAGTCAGAAGTTATCAGGGAGGGAATTGCAGCAATCCTGCGCCAAAATCAGTTCACAGGGATAGTGCTGTTTGAAGATCTGATTCCTGCCAAAAAGCAGCTTCAGAAGAATGCTAAAAATGCGATTCTTCTCATTGAAGACAAACTGATCACAGACAGGCTTCGTTTTGCCGTGGGTCAACATCACATTGTTCTTAGTATCGAAGAAAACCAGGAAGTCAGGAGCGGCACCTATAACATCAACGCATCTGTTCAGACATTGCTTGATCAATTAAACACATTAATTCAAGCGGAAACCAGGATGTCAGCCAGGATAAATCAGCTTACCGAACGTGAGACAGAGGTCCTTCAATTGCTCGCATTCGGGCATTCTAATAAAGACATTGCAGAAAAGCTGTTTATCAGTATTCACACGGTTATTTCCCATCGTAAAAACATTACTGAAAAGCTGGGAATAAAATCTGTATCCGGCTTGACTGTTTATGCTATCATTAACAACCTGATAGACACGGAAGGTCTAAACCTTGAAGATTTGATTTAAAAAAGCCGGACACAAGGGCATCCGGCTGTTAATATTTTCGACTTAGTTCCTATTTGTATTGGTTGTAAAACTGTTTTAAGTAAGGAACTACCTGATAGTAAATTGGTTTTGTAAACTCAATAAATAATTGCTGCGAACTTGGCGGTGCCACAGGCTTAAGCTTGATCAGTTTCTCATCCTCTGCTGACAAGGCGCGCTCATCTCCTGTAAAAGATCCCCATTCTGAGAACCAAATAAACTGTCCTGGAAACTTCTTCTGAGAAACAACCTGCCCAGTGTAGGTGTCGATTGACTGTACATCCAGAACGCCATTTGAAATCAACTCTCTTCTAAAAGATGTAACCTCCGCTTTTACTGTATTGTATGCATCCAGTACAGTGCCATCCTGCAAGGTCACCTGACCAACAACCACACTGTCTTTCGACACCTCGCGTATGGTTTCCTTATCGTGCACCTGTCCCACTATAAATTCCTGAAAATGCATTTCAAGAATCTGATCCGGCTGAATGGATTCCATTTCCATTTCATCCGGTGATATAAAGCGAACAAACTCAGTGGTACTGCTCTTTTTTAACTCTTCCATGATCTGGTTATAAAAGAAGATTGAGCTTATCTCATTGTCGGTTCCCGAAACCGGGATCTGCTGCAACAATACTTTTAAGGTGGCTTCATACTTTGCTCTTTGCATCAATTCGTGTGTATCCTTGTAGCCCATGACCATTTTTTCTGCTTCCACAAAATGATAATAGGCTGCCTTTGAGCTTTCTCTTGTTTTTTTATTCAGTTCGTCCATCCCCATTTTATACCTTTCTTCGGCACCTTGCTGACGGGCTTCTCTTAGCTCATTAAAATAGGTTTTGGGCATTGGAACAATTTGACGTGCAGCCGGCGCCCTTTCGATTTCAGATGCAAGATGATTAAGACGTTCGTAGTAACCAACGATCTTGCTATACTTGAATGGATCATCTAGTGCCATTGCTGCATCCACCTGTTTTTCGTAATATTCAATTGCATAAGGATAGCTTTGATCAAGCGTTTCCCTTGCACTTTTTGATGTAGGATTGGAACGTAGGCGACTAATGGCCTGTAAAGTCGCAGCGTAATAATCTCCCTTTGTGAATGCTTTTTTTCCTGTTGCACATCCTGTTATCAAGAGAATCAATACCAATAATGAGACTCCTGCCAATCGTTTATTCATCTTCCTTAATGTTAATTAAACCTTATATTTAAATATATTCGTCTTGCAAATATACATTTATTTTACTTACTTATTAACTTTCACTTAAGAAATCCTTCAATATGACCATGGCATCATCCAATTGTTCCATGGGTACATACAGGTCAACATTATTTGGCAGACCATCTACAAAACCCGCATGAACACTCTCATTGAACTGATCTCGAACATAAGATTTTATGCCGTTCTGTTCTAAAAAACCCTGAAGCGCTTCAATTTCTACCCATGGTCCGAAATGCAAGCGTTGAATATCTTTACTCATAAGCTTTTATTTTTGTGCAAGTGCAAGATAACAAATCATTTTAACATTTAACGCTAAATAAACATAAAGTTCTTTTTGAGAGATTTTTTTCAGCAAAAAGGCTTTACAAACGATTTTATTGTAAGATATTTGCATTTATGATGGTTGATCAGTTGACAGACGGAATTATTATTGGCATATCTGTATCCATTCCCCTGGGACCTATCGGTGTTTTAATTGTTCAGAGAACTTTAAGCAAGGGGAGACATTCGGGTTTTGCCTCCGGTATCGGAGCGGCACTTTCAGATGCAATCTATGCCGTCATCGCAAGTTTTAGTTTGTCATATATCGTTGATTTTATAAGGGAACAGAAATCATGGATACAGGTGATTGGATCGATTGTGCTTTTAATTTTCGGTTATACAATTTTTAAATCCAATCCTTCTGCCCGTTTAAAAACCCCTAAGGTCACGGGTGGGTCATATCTACAAGACATTGCCACAACCTTTGCACTTACATTTTCAAACCCGATGGCCATTTTTATATTTCTAGGGGTGTTTGCGGGATTTAACTTCGTTAAGGGAGGGGACATCGAAGACATACTTCTGTTATTGCTTGGTATATTTTGCGGGGCATTGATCTGGTGGTTCACGCTGACCTTTATTGTCAGTCTTTTCAGATCAAAAATAAACCCCAGAGGCCTTTGGCTGATCAATAAAATTTCAGGGATTATTATAATCACACTTTCCAGCCTAAGCCTGATTTATGCCATCCTTATTTTAGCGGGCATTGAAATTCCAAAACTGTTTTAAGGGGGATATGATTGCAGGCAGCTAACAGAAGGAGAATTCCGTCTGTTCAGCTTTTGAAACCCAACGCTCTGGGGTGAAAATCCTTAATTGTTTCAATCAGCATGTTTTTATCCAGAT
>JBFHER010000166.1:0-8736 GCA_041584055.1 Bacteroidales bacterium | reverse complement strand
TTTGCAACTAATTTTTCCTCCAAATCACTCAACACATACGCCGGCGCATTGGTTTCAAGTGCAGAGGTAAATTCCCAGCTTGCATCGTCATCGGCTGCCATTGCGTAATTCAAGGTGCGAACCGCATTCTCGTAGTTCACTTTCTGCTGCAGGTAGGCAGATTGATCTTCCAACCAGGATGTTTTTGCCTGCAACATCTCATAGCTTGTGCTTGCTCCCAGCTCCTTGCTGTTCTGTGAACGCTTGTAGCGATCTTCCGACAAAGCACTTAACTCCGCATAAACCTCAACCATTTCCTTTTGAAGCAAACAACTGTTATAGGCTACAATTATATTCTGTATGGTTGTTTCAACCAAAACCGCAGTATTGTTCTTGGATAACTGCTCCAGCTCTTCAAATTTTTGTTTTGTGATTTTTGCAGAAAAACCATTGAATACTATCCAGCTTAAACTGAGTTCAGGTGATAATGTTTCTGTTCGGTAGTTCTCAGTGTCATTTATATTCAGGTTCTCAAACCCACTCAACGAAAAATTAACAGAAGGCAATGCGCCTGTATTCCCCCAATTGTTATTAATGGTTGCAACCTCCTCGCTTTTACGCGTAATTCGCAGTTCGTAATTATTCGCCAGGCCCAGGGCAATCGCATCTGACAGAGACAAGTTCTTTTGTGCCTGTACACCATTTGCCAAAAGCAGGATGAACAGTGGCAGGATGTGTTTTATCTGTTTTAATTGTTTCATTGTTAAAGTGTTGAAGTGATGAAATGTTAAAGTGTTAAAGTGTTGAAATGTTGATTTGTGACATGGAGAGGGCCGTTTGCGTTTAATCAAACTCCCGGGCCATATTTTTACTTAATGTCTGCTCAATTTTGAGGTTGATCACGGCTGTTTCAACATCTTCCGGTGCAAGCATTTCTTTGCTTCTCAAACGTTTATAGAACAACGTTGCCGTATTGGTCAGTGAGATTAATACCGGCAAAATTATCAGTATAAATACGGTTCCGAACATGATTCCATAAGCCAGAGAAATAGCCATTGGAATAAGCATCCGTGCATCCTGACTGTTCTCAAGTATTAAAGGCATCAATCCGGCTGTGGTTGTAATGGTTGTTAAAAAGATGGCTCTGAAGCGTGATATCCCTGCATTTTTTACAGCCGGGATGATCTTCATTCCTTTTTCAAGATTCATATTGTATTTGGATATGAATACAATGGCATCGTTAATAACAACGCCAGACAGTGCCACCATTCCCCACAGGCTCATCATGGATACTGGTTGCCCATGGATGCCATGCCCCCAGATGGCACCCACAATTCCAAGGGGAATCATGATGATGACCAGAAGTCCCTGACGGAATGACTTAAAATACACCATGACCACCAGGATGATCACCAAAAATGCCAGTCCGAAATAAAGCATCATGCTGCCCATCTGCTCGTTGGTGTCTTTTTGTTGCCCCTGATGCATGTAGGTTATGTCGGGATGATTTTTTAAAATGTCCGGCATGATATCTGACTCAATGTAGGACAGAATATCAGGAACTGACTGGCTCTGATCTTTCTGGTAAGCATCAACGCGTATTTCCCGTTTTCCATTGTAGTGATTGATCGTACTTAAACTTCTTGCCGTACTGATTTCTGCAATACGCCCAAGCGGATAATTACCATTTGCTGTGTGAATCAGCATATCCTCCAGCTGGCCTACGTTTTCACGGTTATCCTCTGAGTAGCGCACATACACCCAGAGCTCATCCTTCCCGTCCTGAATACGCTGTGACAAACCACCATAAAAACCCTGTCGAACTTCAGTCATTAAGGTCTTTGTTGTCAGGCCAAGTGCATAGGCTTCCGGCTTAAGCTTTATCCGCAGTTCCTGGCTTCCGATCTGACTGTTATTTGTAATATTAAACAGGGCAGGCATTTTCCCCAGTTCAGCTTCCAGTTCTGATTTGGCCAGATCAAGATCATCCGGATCGTAGCCCAGTAAGCTAATAGAAACCGGAGCACCAAATCGGTTTGAAGCACCCACAGCAAATTTATATGCCTCGGTGATGGTCCCAATTTTCTTTGAAATCTCACGCTTCAGCACTTCATCAGAGACCTGCGTGTCTTCCAGTGAGTTAAGAAACACACGGATCATCCCGGCATTGGTTCCACTTTCTGTTCCGCTGAATGAGCTGCCAAGGCTAATGTTCATGGATGAAATATAAGAGATGGTATCTCCATTTTTCGCCATCAATTCCTTATTCACCTCCCATGCCTGATCTTCAATAAAAAAGAGTTTCTCCTTTGTTATTTCAGAATTAACGCCTGGTTTTAAAGCCAGGTCAATGGTGAATATATCAGATGGGGCTGACGGGAAAAATGTAAAAGCAATTTTCCCTCCTCCCACCAGCCCGATGGTGATGATAAACATGGATGTAACCCCAGCCATTGAAAGGCCTTTGTGATTTAAAATCCAATTTAGAAAGGGAGCATACACTTTATCTCTGAATCCGAAGATGTATTTATCCAGTGTCATGCGAAGTTTCCCGTAGAAGGTTTTATTATTCTGAGGTTTCAAGACCCTTGGATTTGCCAGGTGACCCGGCAGTACAAACATCCCTTCAAGCAATGAAAATATAAGACAAACAACCACCACGAAGGCCATTTCATACATCATTTCCATTTGTCCTTCGATAAAAAACAAAGGCAGGAATGCAATGATTGTGGTGGCAACAGAAGTGAACACGGCGGGCAATACCTCCATGGTTCCATCAATGGCCGCCCGGCGAGGTGACTTTCCTTTCTCGAAGTGCGTGAATATATTTTCTCCAATCACCACCCCGTCATCCACCAGGATTCCGATGATCAGGATCATTCCAAAGAGGCTGATCATGTTGATGGTGACACCCGTGAGGCCTGCGACGATAAACATGCCAAGAAACGATGCAGGAATCCCCCATGCTACCCAAAGCGAAAGTCTAATATTTAAAAGCAGCGACAAGAGCAGGATGACCAGGATAACACCCAGAATACCATTATCAATCAGAATGGACAACTGACTGTCGATCAAGGTGAGAAAATCCATTTTTACTGCCAGACGAAAATCATCATGGGTCTGGTTAAATGCTTCGATGTATGCGTTGATAACTTCCGAGATTGCGCCCAAATCTTCGTTGGCCAGTTTTTGAATCATAAAGGTGACCGTGGGTTTCTTATCGATGTAACCATTGCTCGGGTCTTCCGGTGTTTGAAGCGTTACGCTTGCAACGTCGCCTATTTTTACCAGCTGTCCATTGGTGTTTGCTTTGATGACGATCTGCTCCAGATCTTCTGCTTTAATTGAACGATTCCGGCTTATGACCTTGATCTGCTCACGTGGATTTCGAATGGTACCTCCTGCCATATCGATGTTGCTATTGGAGATGGCATTTTGAATTTCTGTAAAGGTTAAATTGTATCGTCGCATCTGCGTTTCATCCAACTCAACGGCCAGTTCTAAATTAGCTGGCAGTCCTATGATGGTGATCTGGGAAATCTCACCCGTTGCCAGGAAATCATCCTCAATGCGATTTGCCATGTCATTCAATATCAACAAATCATCAGCATCTGATGTAAGCGACATGAACATGGCCATGTCTTTTGCTCTTTGCTTTGAAACAATAGGACGTTCTGCTGCAGAAGGAAAGTTTGAGATCCCATCCACCGCATTCTTTACATCCGACAGGAGTTCGTCCATATCATAACCATTTAAAGCAGTCACGGATATTGTTGCTGACCCTTCTCTGGATTGTGAAGAGAACTCCTTAATACCAGAAATTCCCCGGATGCTGTTCTCTACCAGCGAGGTTATTCCTTCGTCCATCTCTTTTGGTGTGGCACCGGGATAAGCAACTGAAACAGTGATGATTTTTGACTCAACCAGGGGAAATGTGGCCTTGCGCATCTGCATGAGTGAGATGCCACCCAATAACACAAGTACAAGGATGACCATTTTCCCATAAAAAGGGTATTTTACAAAGAGTGATATTATTTTTTTCATTTTTTAATGATTGGAGTTATAGCTTACAGACAAAAATGAAGTTATCTTAATTCATGCCTATGGCCTTTTGCTTTATTCGTTTCGTCAAACAGGGCTTCCTATCTTGCCAGATATTCTACATTCGAATTCACACTTGCCAGCGATTCTGTAACGATTGTCTGGTTCGCATCAAGGCCGGCGATGATATAGCTATCATCCAATTGTCGGAGAATATTCACTTTTACTTTTTCAAGTTTTTTATCCCTGAGTTCATAAACAAAACCATCATCTAGCAGCGACTCACGGGGTATTTCAAATCCGGAAACGGCAGCACCCTTAAAAATTACGTCCACATACTCGCCCTGTAGGAAACCGTCATTCGCTGAAGTCACGTACGTCAGGTAAACATCCACCGATTGACTGGCCTCGTTAACAAAACTTGAGATACGTGACACTGTCGCTGTTTTTGATTCACTTCCATCTTTCTTAATCTGCACCTGATCCCCAGTGTGAATCCACTTGAGATCGGAAGGAAAAACAGAAACGGTCACTTCCAGCTTATCCATTCTGATAATGGTTGCAAGCTCAGAGCCCGGGCTGGCGATGGCACCAATTTCCTTATTAACTGACTTAAAGCTGCCGGAAAAAGGAGCTCTGATTGTATACTTCGAAAGCGTAATCTCTTGTTGCTCCAGTGAATAATAGCCTGAAAGCACATTGTTGGCTGCCAGAAAAACCTTCTCATTGTCTGAAACGATTGGTGGCAACGCCGGTAGTGCTTTTTCAACATCAATGGCATTGAAAAAAGAATTCCACTTTTCATATTCATTGCCGTAATCAATTTTGATGTCAGGAAGAATTTTCGACAGGGTTTGTAAAAATGAACTTTTCCCTGCTTTTAATGACGCTTCCACATCTTCACTGTAAACCTTAATCAGCACATCGTTCTTTTTAAATTGTTGTCCCGCTTTAAAACGAACATCACCCTGCATTAACTTCCCCTGCACCTCTGCGGCCAGCGATACATTGTCAAAAGCCGTTACCCGCCCCCTATACGACATATCAGACTGCGTATCAATCACATGAACCGGCTCTGCCTTAACGTATACCGTATTGTGCCTTTCATTGTCTTTTTTAGGCTCGGGTTTTGAACTTATAAGGTAACCTGAAAAAACGATGGCCAAAACAACAACCACCATGCTAAGTCCACCATAAATTAATTTATTCTTCATCACTTTTATTTTTTTGCGTTTTTGATTCAATTTCTCCGGCAAAAGTGAGTTATTCCTATCTATACATAAAATAGAATGTACCAAATGACCTGATTTATGAACCAAATTCGTTTTTAGTAAAATATGCGTGCATTATGCCGATTATGCGATGCAATGTGTTGTTGGTACATGAAAATGGTATCTTTGTTAATTAAATTTTAGCATACGAAATAGACTTGCATAAATTTGCGAAAGTCAAGGACAGAATATGGAAAAAATTAATACGAGGATCAGACAAGTCGGAAATCGAAAAAAGATCATCTCCTACGTGGTATGGGCCGGCATTTTTGTTATGTTTTTCAATGTTATAAATCATTTTCAGCCCTTTAGATACGCCCTGATATCAGCCGCTTTTGACACCCTGACACTTTTCGCTGCATACCAGGTGGCTGCACGATTTTTGTTTACCCGATATTATGGAAGAAAACGACAGTTCTTGCTTATATCAATCCTTGTACTTATCGGTTTATCCATTGTTTTCTTTTTAATTGATGTAAATTTCATCCCCCGCATCAACAACCCGGAACATGCTCAACCTCCGGTTTTCTTCCATCTTATGAGGATCATTATGGGAAACCTGTTTATGTTTTTTATCGCCATCTCGTTGAGTTTAATGGAACACAACGATCGATTGCGCGAGAATGAAAAAATGCTGACGGAAGAAAAGTTACAGACAGAATTGAAACTATTGAAAGCACAGATCAACCCACACTTTATTTTCAATGCACTCAATAACATATACGCCTTAACCTACATGAAATCAAAAAATGCCCCGGACAGTGTATTAAAGCTTTCCGAGATGTTACGTTATGTTTTTTATGATTGCAATAAAGACAAGGTCTCCGTTTCTGCAGAAGTCGCGTACATTAATAATTTCATTGCTTTTCAGAAGATGAAGTCAGATGGTCCTCAAGACATCGTATTTGAAACAGATTCGGGCATTCATCATCTTCACATAGCACCCATGTTGTTTATCCCCTTTATCGAAAATAGTTTTAAATACAGTCGTATAGAAGAATTGTCCGACGCTTTTGTAAAAATAGCCTTAAAGCATAAAGATAATTCTATCATCTTTGAGATCTCAAATTCTATTGCTTCGAACAAACCTCAATCCGGCAGTGGAATGGGACTCAAGAATGTACAACACCGTTTGGAATTACTTTATCCTAACAAACATACGATTGACATGAGGGAATCGGAAAACAGCTATGAGGTAAAACTAATCATCCACACTTAATTCCGGAAACATGAAAAAAATAAGATGTGCAGTCATTGATGATGAAGCCCTGGCCCGAAAGTACATGAAGGATTATGTATCAAAGGTGCCTTTTCTGGAACTGGTTGGGGATTATAATTCGCCCCTAAAGGTGATGCCCCTGATTCAGGACGGCAAAGTCGACCTCCTCTTTCTTGACATACAGATGCCGGATATCAGCGGACTTGACTTTTTAAAAAGCCTGGACCGGAAGCCATATGTTGTATTTACAACGGCCTATCGTGAGTATGCACTAGAAGGCTACGATCTGGATGTTGTTGATTATCTGTTGAAGCCCATTTCCTTTGATCGTTTTTTAAAAGCCACCAATAAGGTGCATGCCAAAATTCAGGACAAAACAAGCGACCAACCTGCTCCCCTTGATGATTCAAACTATCATGCTAATTTCATCATCATTCGGGCTGATCGAAAACACTATAAGATCAACTATGATGATCTTATCTTTATAGAAGGACAGAGATCTTATGTAACCTTCCACACAAGCTCAAAAAGGATTACAGCTTTGGCTTCATTGAAAGATCTGGAAGAAAAACTTCCCGAAAATCAATTCCTTCGCATCCATAAATCATACATCGTTTCAAAAAAACAAATCGACGCACTTGAGGGCAATCAAATTGAAATTGGAGGTAAAAAGATCCCCATCGGAAAAAGCTATAAAGCGGACGTGGTGAAATTGTTTGGGATCGAAGGAGATTAGAGAGCTGCAAGGACTATGAATTAACAGCTGCGTGGACTTTCCAATGAATGGCGTTGCTGATCAGCTCATTCGTAGAGACAATTAAACGTTTTGTAGATTTATTTTCCGGGGGTGCAAAAGATCCCTTTTCTTTACATCAACATTAAAAGATACAGTTTAAATATTGAGTTTTTTTCATAAAAACAGGTTTGGTTAAATGGTAAAAAGGGCTGTCCACATTGGATGGCCTTTTTTGATATTTTTTTCCTGATTTCACCAGATTAGATCTAGCGGTTTTCAATCAGAGTAAACTTCCGTGGACAATGCACTTTTCGTAGAAAATAATTAATATTACTTTTAACCATTAAATTAGAAACATGAATATTTATATGCATTTTTAAAATCGTTATATGTTTAAAATTTTAGCCCTGGCAAATGCTTTAATCCGCAAATAAATGGAAACTAATGGCACAAAAAGAAGGATGAGAACCACTAAAATTACACAATGAAACGATCAGGCATACTGCTTATTTTAATCCTGTTACTGCAGACTCCCGGTATTCTGTCTCAAACCTTTCAGGCTTTGCCTGAGAACGTGACTGAACATGTAAAATACTGGGCAGTCATTTTTGATTTTAAAGACAACAGTTGTTACCCTGCGCCGGCATTGTCGATTGATGGCAGAAAAAATGGAGGGCTGAAAGCTTCCGGGACAAGAATTGGTGATTGCAGGGACATAGATCAACTTCTAAATGCCAATACCTTTTGCAGAACACAGGCGATAATTAAAGATAGCATTACCTATGAAGTGATGATGTACGCCCTGTATTTTGAAAAAGACCAATATGCCCCCTGGACGCCGATAAAGTTAAAAGGGTCGCACAGACATGATTGGGAATATGCTTCTGTATGGCTAACAAATGGAAAACTGACCCACGCCACCGTAAGTGCTCACAGTAAGGATGGCGAAACAAAACCCATTAGTGCCCTGTATTTTGACCCAGGAGCTGAAAATCATGTAAAAGTAGTGTACCATCAGGATCACTTTTCAACCCATTGTATGCGTTTTGCTAAAAAAGGGGAAAAACCAAAAAATGAACTGGGGAAATGGCTAACACCTCCGCTGGTCCAATGGCGTTTAATGAGCCAACAACAACGAAAACTGCTATCTGAAGACTGGGGAAGTGCAAATCCTCCCTTCATCGATAAAAATTTCTACAAAGAAATTGAAAAGTACCTGCCCCCTGCTTACCCAAAGAGAGATGAATGGGAACGGCACAACAATGCTTTATTGTAAAGACTTTTTCTGTTACCACCATATGGCCTCAGAATGCCCGCTTCGCACACCTGGACCTCATTGTATTTTGCATTTACATAAGCTTTTTTCTGCCAATACCTGCCACCCGCTTCCCGCTTTTATATTCAATTGATTCTTACTACATTTGAAATCCCCTGAAAAGTGAAGATAGAAAACATGCAAAACCAACCACGATCTAAACCGGTTCCTTTTG
>JBFHER010000165.1:0-8810 GCA_041584055.1 Bacteroidales bacterium | reverse complement strand
CTTCGCTCTATCTTTACTACTTTTACCATTGTGATTAAATAAATAAAAATGATGGAATCAAAATTGTCCCAGAGAATAAAAGATGTTTTGAGCTACAGCAAAGAAGAAGCTCAACGGCTGGGGAATAATTATATTGGTCCTGAACATCTTTTTCTTGGAATCCTAAGAGAAGGTGAAGGAAGGGCCATGGATATACTGGATGCGTTGCACATTGACATTGTAGAAATCAAGCATACAATTGAAAACGAAATACGTTCTGACGCTTTTGAAGCGAGTATAAACAGAGATAATATTCCTCTTTTGAATACAACAGAGAAGATTTTAAAATTAATTTACCTTGAGGCCCGTTCCCTGGATAATAAGGTGGTGGGTACAGGTCATTTATTATTAGCCCTTTTGAAAGAAAAAAATAACATCGCAGCCAGAAAGCTGTCGGAAATTGAAGTGAATTATGACTCAGTGCGTCATATTCTAGAGAGTGATAAAATACAGTCCCGTGCTGAGTTTCATGATGATGATGACGATGATGATTCAGATCATCCCATCGGAGGAAGCGGTGGATCGGGAAGTTCTGAAGGCATGAAGTCATCCCGTGGATCAAGTTCAGATACACCTGTCCTTGATAATTTTGGGATTGATATCACAAGGGCTGCCGAAGAAGATCGCCTGGATCCCATTGTGGGCCGGGAGAAGGAAATAGAACGGTTGGCACAAATACTCTCCCGCCGTAAAAAGAATAATCCAATTTTAATTGGAGAATCAGGTGTGGGTAAATCCGCAATTGCAGAAGGTCTGGCATTGCGAATCGTGCAACGTAAAGTGTCTCGTGTTTTATTTGATAAGCGCGTCATGGCACTTGATCTTGCATCCATTGTTGCGGGTACAAAATACCGCGGTCAGTTTGAAGAGCGCATGAAAGCCATTCTGAATGAGATATCAAAGAATCCTGATATCATCTTATTCATTGATGAGATCCATACAATTGTTGGCGCAGGAAGTGCTGCTGGCTCGCTGGATGCGGCAAATATGCTTAAACCTGCACTTGCCAGAGGTGAGATTCAATGCATTGGAGCAACCACGCTTGACGAATACCGTCAGAACATAGAAAAGGATGGAGCCCTGGAGCGTCGTTTCCAAAAGGTGATTGTTGAGCCAACATCTGTGGATGAGTCCATTGAAATCCTTAAAAATATTAAAGACCGTTATGAGGATCATCACAATGTGATTTACACGCCAGAAGCACTTGAAGCCTGTGTAACTTTAACAAACAGATATATCAGTGACCGTCATTTGCCAGACAAAGCCATTGATGCACTGGATGAGTCCGGTTCGCGTGTTCACATCTCGAACATTGTTGTACCTGAAGACATTGTTAAACTGGAAGAATTGATCGAAAAGATCAAGGAAGATAAGCTTAAAGCTGTAAAATCTCAGAATTTTGAGTTGGCTGCCAGTTTCAGAGACAAGGAAAAAGAGTATATCTTGCAACACGAAGCAGCCAAAGACAGGTGGGAAGAAGACATTCAAAAGCACCGTGAAATAGTGGATGAAGAAAAGGTTGCGGAAGTGGTTGCGATGATGTCGGGTATTCCGGTTCAGCGCATTGCACAGGCAGAAAGCAAACGACTGCTGGTGATGGGTGAAAAATTAAAGGAAAGCATCATTGGCCAAAACGAAGCTGTTGAAAAGATTGTCAAGGCAATTCAGCGAAACAGAGTCGGATTAAAAGATCCGAATAAACCAATTGGTTCATTTGTATTCCTGGGGCCAACCGGGGTTGGAAAAACCCATTTGGCAAAAATTCTGGCTCAGTTTCTATTTGATACCACTGATGCACTTATTCGTGTGGACATGAGTGAATACATGGAGAAATTCTCTGTATCCAGATTGGTAGGAGCTCCTCCGGGATATGTAGGCTATGAAGAAGGTGGGCAGTTGACCGAAAAGGTGCGTCGTAAACCTTACGCTGTTATATTGCTTGATGAAATAGAAAAAGCGCATCCGGATGTATTTAACCTCCTTTTACAGGTATTGGATGAAGGGCGCCTGACAGACAGTCTGGGACGTCGTATTGATTTTAAGAACACCATTATTATCATGACATCCAACATTGGGACCCGCCAGTTAAAAGATTTCGGACGAGGTGTTGGTTTTTCAACTGGATCGGAGTCCAGTGAGAAAGAACATGCAAGAAGTGTGATTCAAAAAGCCCTGAACCGGGCATTTGCACCAGAATTTCTAAACAGAATCGACGATGTGATTCTTTTTGATCCGCTTGATAAGGCTTCCATTTTCAAAATTATTGACATTGAATTGAAAGGATTGTACGAGCGTGTTGAGAACCTTGGTTACAAGCTTGAATTAACAGCTGAAGCCAAAGATTTTATTGCATCGAAAGGGTATGATGTTCAATTTGGTGCTCGTCCGTTAAAACGTGCAATACAGAAATACCTTGAAGATGAGATGGCTGAGATTATAATCAAGGCGACGGTGAGTGAGGGAGATATTATATCCGTTGGTTTTGATAATGAAGAAAAGAAGATTATTACAGAAATCATTGCTTCTCCGAAGAAGGAATTGAAAGAAAAGGAAGAAACCAAAGAACTTCCACCGGAACAGGTAGAACCTGAGAAGTAGAATCTTACAAAGCAAATAAAGAAAAAGGCACACCGTTCATTCGAAAGGTGTGCCTTTTATATTTTGTGTCAATCCTCTTTCTAGATAATAAAACTTATTGCATTTTATCTTAATTGTGCTCCCAGTTCCATTGAAAAGCTCTGAATAAAGCGTTGCATTATTTTGTCGATCTGCTTGTCTGTCAGTGTTTTTGTCTCATCCTGAATTGTAAAGCTTACCGCATATGACTTTTTGCCATCAGGCAGGTTTTTGCCTTCATAAATATCAAACAGATTGACCTGCTTTAATAATTTTCTTTCTGTTTTAAATGCAAGTTCTTCAATTGTTGCAAATTTTACTGTTTTATCCACCAGCAATGCAAGATCCCGTTTTACTTCAGGAAATTTTGCGATTGGTCTGTAAGATGTTTTTGATGCTTTCACTTGTTCTGATAGTACATCCCATTGAATATCTGCATAAAATACATCCTGTTCAACGTCAAAATTAGCAGCGATCTTTGCATTCACCTTTCCGAAGGTCACAAGGACATCACCACTTCTTGTCAGGTATACCATTCCATAAGCAAACAATTCGTTCTCAAGGTCTGCACTAACCAATGCGCCAGCCTTTACACCTAAACGATTCAAAACATTTTCGACAGTTGATTTAATGTCAAAAAATGAAACCGATTTTTCACTTCCATCCCACGCACCGACATTGCTTTTTCCGGTCAAAAACAAAGCTAAATGATGATCTTCGCTGTATGCCTTTAAAGCATTTGTTTCTTCTTTCCCTTTTTCATTATAATAATAACAGTTTCCAAACTCATAGAGCTTCAGGTCACCGTTCTTCCGATTCTTGTTGTAAGCGATGGATTCGAGTCCTCCAAAGAGCATGCTTTGACGCATGGCATTTAAATCCTGACTTAGGGGATTGAAAATCTGAACCACATTATTTTTCGGATAAGTCTTCAGATCATTGTAATAATCAGCCTGAGACAATGAGTTACTCATAATTTCATTAAACCCAACAGAGCTTAGTAATTCCGATGTGAGGTTTTTGATTTTATGTTGATCAGGATTTTCAATATAGGTTAGTGTTGAGTGTACCTCCTCTCCTGCTTCAATCGTATTATACCCATAAATTCTGAGAATTTCTTCAATCACATCTGCTTCCCGTTTTACATCTACACGGTAGGTTGGAACTTTCAATGAGAGCACATCATCGTTTGTTTCTGTAACTTCTATTTCAAGGCTCTTCAGAATGTTAATGACCTTATCTTTGGCAATTTTCTCTCCGATCAGGCGATGCACATTTGTAAGGGATATCTCAACATCAAATGGTTCTATTGCATTTGGATAAATATCAACAATTTCAGAAGAGATTGTCCCTCCGGCTAATTCCTTAATAAGTAAGGCTGTGCGTTTTAGCGCATATATAACATTGTTGGGATCAACGCCACGTTCAAAACGGAATGAACTGTCTGTATTTAATTGATGCCGACGTGCCGTTTTCCGAACCCATACAGGATTAAAATAAGCACATTCCAGAAATACCTTAGTTGTATTTGCGCTTACCCCTGAATCAGCACCGCCAAAAACGCCGGCGATGCACATGCCTTCAGACGCATTGCAAATCATTAAATCGTTGTCGGTTAATTCTCGCTCTTCTTCATCCAGGGTTTTAAAGCTGGTTTTATTTGGCAACGTTTTTACAATCACCTTGTTACCCGTGATTTTATCCCCGTCGAAGGCATGCAGGGGCTGACCTGTTTCGTGGAGCACAAAATTCGTGATATCAACCACATTGTTAATGGGCTTCATGCCAATGGCTTTTAAACGGTTCTGCAGCCATTCCGGTGATTCCTTAATTTCAATACCGGTCATGGTAAGGCCTGTGTAGCGGGGACAAGCCTCCGTATTTTCAACCCTAACGTCAACAACAAAATCATTGGATTCCACTTTAAAAGAATCAACAGAAGGCCATTTTAACTGCAAAGACGGATCTTCCTGCTGCAGGTAAGCAACTAAATCTCTGGCAACGCCAATATGGGATGCGCCGTCAATTCGATTGGGAGTCAGATCCACTTCTATCTGATAATCATTTTCAATTTTAAAGTAATCTCTGGCCAGTGTTCCAACCGGAACATCACTCTCAAGTACCATGATGCCATCGTGACTTGTACCAAGGCCAATTTCGTCCTCAGCACAGATCATCCCCTGAGAAACCTCTCCACGGATCTTGGACTTTTTAATTTTAAAGCTTTCATCACCACTGTACAGCACTGTGCCAACGGTGGCTACCACAACTTTCTGTCCTGCAGCAACATTTGGTGCGCCACAAACGATTGGTAATGGCTCCTCTCCTCCTACATCTACAGTTGTGACACTCAAGCGTTCTGCATTTGGATGCTTCTCACAGCTTAGTACTTTACCGATCACCAATCCTTCCAATCCACCCTTCACACTCTGAACTTCCTCAATGCCACCAACTTCTAATCCAATGGCTGTTAAAATTGATTCTAATTTATTTACATCCAGGTCAATATTAACGTATTCTTTTAGCCAATTGTAGGAGATATTCATTTATCTATTTTTTTTTAAAATTAAGTTCAGACACATCAATTTTCACTTTTATAAAAAATGAGATTCTGCCTGAAAAAATAACGAAGCACAAAAATATAATTTTTTTACTGATTGCGTGAATTTACAAGGGATAATTAAGTGCCTGATTCCTTTGAATATTCCCGAATGATGCTTTATTTTGCCTGATTCATACATGAGAACGGATTGGAAAAATATGCCATTTGAGAAGCGCCGGTTTATTCATAGTTTAATCATCCCGGTTCTTTTTTTATTATTCTGCTGGCTCGTAAAAATATACGAGCTGGTAATGGATGTATCTTTTGTTTCTTTTGGCATTCTGCCCAGAAGTTTTGAAGGGCTACCAGGACTTCTTTTTTCTCCCTTCATTCATGGCGATATGAATCACTTATATGCCAATTCTTTGACATTTGCGGTATTGGGATGGGCATTGTTTTACTTTTACCGGGAAATCGCGTTGAAGGTATTTCTTTACACGTTCATTTTTGGAAATATGTTACTTTGGTTAGGAGGACGTTCTGCCTGGCACATTGGGGCATCAGGTGTGATATACGGAATCGCAGGATTTTTATTTCTGAGTGGGGTGATTCGTCGGAACGTTGGTATGGCAGCTGTCTCACTGGTGGTTGTGTTCCTTTACGGAAGCATGTTTTGGCATATCTTTCCATTGCAAATCAATGATCCAATCTCCTGGGAAGGTCATTTAATGGGAGCAACAATAGGTGCCATTTGTGCACTTTACTACCGCCACATTGGTCCTCAGAAAGAAGTGTGGGTGTGGGAAGAGGAGCAAGAGGAAGAGGAAGAGCAAGAGGAAGAAGATGAGCAAGAGGAAGAAGATGAGCAAGAGGAAGAGCAAGAGCAAGAAGTGGGGCCGGATGCAGGACAGGACCAAGTAACAGAGAAGAGTGATGACAGGGATATGACGTCAACGAATGAAACAAACAAAATTACGAATGGACTATAAACGAGGTTTTGCGAGTGATAACAACTCTGGTGTTCATCCCAGGGTACTTCAGGCATTGGAGGCTGTGAATCACGGGCATGTGATTGGGTATGGAGATGATCCGGTGACACAGGAGCTGGAAATGGAAATAAAAAGGCTGTTTGGTGATGCCACAGCTGTTTATCCTGTGTTTAACGGAACCGGGGCAAACGTTATTGCATTGCAGTCTGTTTGCCGTTCTTTTCATGCAATAATTTGTGCAGAGACGGCACATATTAATGTTGATGAGTGTGGGGCACCACAGAAGTTTACAGGTGCAAAAACCATTTCAATCCACACACCGGATGGAAAGTTGAGTCCCGAACGAATTGTGCCTTATTTGCATGGCTTTGGTTTTGAGCATCACTCCCAGCCTAAAGTTATCAGCATCACGCAGGTAACAGAAATGGGTACTTTGTATCAGCCTGATGAGATCAAAGCTTTGAGCGATTTGGCACACAGCCATGGGATGTTCCTGCACATGGATGGTGCAAGAATTGCAAATGCAGCTGCAGCTTTAAACCTTCCTTTTAAGGCTTTTACCATTGATTGTGGGGTTGACATCGTCAGTTTTGGAGGAACCAAGAACGGGCTTATGTTTGGTGAGTTGGTGTTGTTTTTCAATAGGGATCATCATAAATATACCAAATATTACAGAAAACAGGCTTCTCAGTTATTTTCTAAAATGCGCTATATTTCTGCACAGTTTTTGGCTTATCTGGAAGATGAAGTATGGCTTGAAAATGCAAGGCATTCAAATAAAATGGCACTCCTTTTACAGGAGAAAGTAAAAGACATTCCAGGCATAACAATTACGCAGAAAGTAGAAGCGAATGGTGTATTTGTAATCGTTCCGGGAGAAATCATTGAACCTTTGCAAAAGGAATTTTTCTTTTATCCGTGGGATGAGAATAAAAATGAAGTCCGCTGGATGTGTTCTTTCGATACAAGCGAACAGGACATCGATTTATTTGTTCAACGCATAAAAGAACTAAAACGAGAGTTCAATGTCTGATCAGCTGTTTCGAAATTTCCCCCGTTTTAAACGGGAACCTTATATTATTTACCGCTTACCGGGAGAGCATCATTTTGTAATTTTTAAAATTGGCAGAACGGAGATTCTTAAGGGAAATGAAAAGCCTTTTAAGGATGGCTTTCTATTTGCGCCTTTTAAGATGACAGATCATAAGTTTGCATGTTTCAAAGCATCAAAAGTGCATGCATATAGCATTGGGACGGGATTAAAAATACCCACGTCAACTTTTTATACAGAACCACACGCAGGTAAATCGGTTGACAAGGATGATTACATTGACAGACTCAATGAAACAATAGAATTGGTTAAAACCGAAAGCAAAACTGAGAAAATTGTTTTAAGTCGTTCCTATTTTAAACCAGTGGATCAATTTGAAAATTTTGGCCCATTTTTCAGCCGTTTAATGGATGCCTATCCCCGATCTTTTGTTTACCTCTTGAATCATCCTGATTTTGGAACGTGGTGCGGAGCCAGTCCTGAACTTTTATTCTCCTCCAATAACGGCGATGGTTCCACCGTTGCCCTGGCCTCTACCCGTAAATTGGAAGCATTTAGTGATGAAGATGTTGTTTGGAATGAGAAAGAAATTGTTGAGCAACATTTGGTAGAAAAATACATCGAGGAAAAGCTGCAGGAAAAAAACTGTCGTTACACAAAAAAGGGACCCGAAACCATTTTAACAGGTCGTCTGGCACACATTTGTTCCTGGTATGAATTTCCAATTCCAAAAAAAGAACAATTTGAGTTTGTAAAGGAATTACATCCAACACCTGCAATCTGCGGTTTGCCAAAGAAAGAGGCTTTTCGGCATTTGAAGAAACTCGAAAATTACGACAGGGAATATTACAGTGGTTTTTTGGGACCCATGGGGGAAGAAGGAACGCATTTATTTGTGAACCTTCGTTGTTTCAAGGTTTTCTCAAACGGATTAAATCTGTATGCCGGTGGTGGAATAACCAGGGATTCTGTGCCAGAGCTTGAGTGGACCGAAACATGCAACAAACTGGATTCAATCCTGAGATTGCTTTAAACCAAAGGTTGAATGCGAGTCATTTGCAGCAGGAAACCGGTATACTTTAAAAAGTTGTACCATTTTTTTACCCCATCCTGATTTGCGCCATAACAATGCGATAAATATTGCTGCACTGATTAATACGCCGATCCAGCTTCCTGTGGGATCGAGTGTTTTCAGGGAAAATATGGCATCTGTTTTTAAAACAGCACCAGAATAATTAACCCCAACGGCAAGAAACAGATTGTTAATAAAATGGACACCAAGTGCCAGTTCTAAACCATTGTCGAGAATTGTAATTAAACCAAGAAACATGCCCAGCAAAACATAGGAAGGAAACATTGTCCAGAATCCATATTCTTTTATTTCCGGATTTGCCGCGTGCATCAATGCAAAAGCCAGCGAAGTAATCAACCATGCCAACCATGGCCTTCTTGTTGCAAATCCCATAATCTGATACAGGTATCCCCTGAAAAACAGTTCTTCAAATCCAATTTGGAATGGAAAAAAAACAAGTGATATGATAAGCATTGGAAGAAAGGATGCCAGATTAAAGCT
>JBFHER010000164.1:0-8818 GCA_041584055.1 Bacteroidales bacterium | reverse complement strand
CGACCCACTTTTTGAATATCACGAAACAAATGATTTAACAAAAATAGATAGAACACCTGGCCCTAAAACAAATAATTATCCGGCAGAATGTATTGTTGAAGACTGTTTGATTCATGGTATAGGACGTGTTGAACGGCAGCCAGCCGGAGTTCAAATTTCAATGGCGCAAAGAATAACGGTGAGAGATGCCTCAATTTACGACTGTGCCCGTGCAGGAATCAATGTCAGCGAAGGTACATGGGGAGGACATTTAATCGAACGCTGCGATGTTTTTGAAACGGTGCAGGAAACCCACGACCATGGTTCATTTAACTCATGGGGACGCGACCGTTTCTGGCACAAAGATCGTGAATATTCACAGGAACAGATCGATGAAGATCCTGAATTACCTTTCCTCGATGCAATGGAAACAACTGTTATTCGCGATAGCCGCTGGCGTTGCGACCACGGTTGGGATATCGACCTGGATGATGGTTCAAGCAACTACGATGTATACAATAACCTGATGTTGTCGGGTGGATTGAAATTCCGTGAAGGTTTTCGCCGAAGAGCGTGGAACAATATTACGGTAAACAATACTTTTCATCCACATGTATGGTATGCCAATAGTAAAGACGAGGTGTTTTCAAATATCTTTATGGCTAAATACAAGGGGGTTAGGGTTCCAACTGCAAATAATCCGGGGAAACGCGTTGACAGTAATCTTCTGTTTGATGCTCAATTGACCCAAAAATTTGGTTGGGACGAAAATTCAATTGTGGCCGATCCAATGTTTATTGATCCGGAAAATGGAGATTTCCGTGTAAAAGAAGGTTCTCCTGCATTCGACATTGGCTTCAAAAATTTCCCAATGGATCAGTTTGGTGTAAAAAAACCGTCGCTTAAAGCCATTGCACGTACACCAAAAATCCCACCTCTGGTTGTAGTTGAACTTGACTATAGAAAACGCAGTGGGGAAATTGCACCGAATGCAAGTACCTGGATGGGTGCCACTATCAGCGGTTTGTCGGGAATGGATTTTTCGGCTTACGGCGTTTCTAAAGAAGATGGTGGAATTGCATTGACAAATGTCTCTGAGGATTCAATGGCTGCAAAGGCCGGGTTAAAAGATGGTGACCTAATATTAACCGTAAATGGACAAAAAGTGGCAGAAGAAGCTCAGTTTTTAAAGTTGGCCGAAGGGCAATCAGCTCCACTAAAACTTAAAATTGTGCGTGAACAACAGGAAATGTCTTTAACCATAAAAACAAAATAACTCAGGACATGAATGTCAAACAATTATTTTTTTTCCCATTACTATTGATTTCGTTGTTTTTTGCCAGTGCATGCACATCACATTCAGCTGTTATCGAAGGTGAAAAAAATGCGGATGGCAGCTATCAAAAATGGCACCGCATTGAGGTGATTTTTGATGGGCCTCAGGCCGAAGAATCTTCCGCAACGTTCAGAAACTACCGACTGGATGTGACCTTTGTTTCCCCCAGTGGGAAAATATACAAAGTCCCCGGCTTCTTTGATGCTGATGGCGATCCTGGAAATACATCTGCTACCCGCGGAAATAAATGGAAAGCGCGTTTTGCCGGAGGCGAAGAAGGTGAATGGAAATACACAACGCACTTTGTTTCCGGTGATAATGTGGCTGCAGATCTTTCAGGAGGGAGAGGAGGAACATTTCCCGATGGTGAAACTGGCACCTTTATAATAGGTCCTCAGGATAAGTCGGGTAAGGATTTTCGGGCCAAAGGAAAACTGGAATATGTCGGTGAACATTACCTGCGTTTTGCCGATGGGGACTATTTCGTTAAGTGTGGTTCCAATAGTCCGGAAGTACTATTGGAATATGGCGAATTTGACGGAACTCCCGGGCATGAAAACGATCTTTTTCAACCCAACATCAAGGACTGGAGACCCGGTGATCCCATCTGGAAAGAAGGGAAGGGCAAGGGAATCATCGGCTTGGTGAATTACCTTTCAAATTTAGGTGTAAACGGGCACTATTTCTTGTGCATGAATGCCTACGGTGATGGGAAAGAAGCCTGGCCATGGATCGCAGCCGACAGCATCCATATCTATGATGTCTCCAAACTGGCACAATGGGAGATGTTGTTTACCCATTTCGACCGTATGGGATTGATGGTGCATTTTCAATTGTCAGAATCGGAAAACACAAACTACTTTGAAGCCCTGGAAGGACAAGGATCCTTCGCCGATTCCCGTAAGATTTTTTACAGAGAAATGGTCGCTCGTTTTGGGCACCACATGGCCCTGACCTGGAATGTGGGTGAGGAAAATCAGGCGAAAGGTACCGGGTTCGAAAAACCAAATACACACGATCAGCGTAGAGAATTTGCTACCCATATTCGGGAATTAACCTATTACAACGATCACATTTCCGTTCATAATGGCCCCGGCGGAGTTTTTGATGATATTTTTCCGCAACTCATCGGATATAGGGACTACACCGGACCGAGCCTTCAAACCTATTTGATCAAACCAAAAAGTAAACCTCAAATGCTTAGTAATCATGATGAGGTTCGAAAGTGGTACGACCTAAGTGCTGCCAGCGGTCATAACTGGGTGGTATCGGTGGATGAACCCTGGTTTGGAAAGAAAAGCCCGGAAAGTTTGGCTGATGTAATCCGCAAAGAGGTGGTTTGGGGTGCTATTTTGGCCGGAGGACACATGGAGTTTTATACCGGCAACGATGATGTCAAACATATCGACTATTCAACTTATGAAGATTGCTGGAAAGCGATGGGCATTGCCGCTAAATTTATGAATTCTAATCTGGCAACAGAAGTGGTTAACATGATACCCAACGATAATTTGGCTATGGGAGAAGAGAACTGGGCCTTGGCAAATGAAGGACAAACTTACCTCGTGTATTTGAAAAACGGCGGAGAAGGCACAGTGGATTTATCCGGAGCCCATGGGCGGGACTTTTCAGTCCAATGGTTTAACCCACGTACCGGAGGAGCGTTGATGACAGGGACACCTGGCACAGTAACAGGAGGTGCAAAGAATGTGTCATTGGGATATCCTCCCGACTCCCTGGGTCAGGACTGGGTAATACTTTTAAAAACACTTTAATAATGAAAAAGAAACTTTTTCTGTTTGCATGCTTACTGCTGTTATCTGCGGCCATATTAAGGGCCTCGAATCGCCCGAATGTGGTGTTGATTTATGCTGATGACTGGGGGTGGGGTGATCTGTCTTGCCATGGACACGAGTGGTTACAAACACCGAACCTGGATAGACTGGCCAGCGAAGGGATTGATTTTCAGCAATTCAACGTTCTTAACCCGGTCTGCTCACCAAGTCGCACTGCCTTAATGACGGGTATGTACCCGGCACGTTTCTCTGTGCATCAGCATTTTGCCTCGCCCAGGGCGAACGCAAACCGGAACATGCCCGACTGGCTCGATCCGAACGCAACGATGCTGCCAAGACTGCTGCAACAGGCAGGCTACC
The DNA here is from genome assembly GCA_041584055.1 of Bacteroidales bacterium. Classification (GTDB taxonomy): domain Bacteria; phylum Bacteroidota; class Bacteroidia; order Bacteroidales; family UBA5342; genus JBFHER01. The sequence continues at coordinate 5,347 of JBFHER010000164.1, read as the reverse complement.
GCACGGGGCATTTTGGTAAATGGCATCTTACGAATGGGGGAGTGTTAGCACCGAAGCCTGAAGCCTATGGTTACGATGCTTACGCTGTGTTCAATGGCGGTGAAGGATGGCCTTCGGCTGAATATCACGCCACTGCGACAAATACGGTAAGGTTCATCAGGGAGAATAAGAATCATCCGTTTTTCGTTAATGTGTGGCTACATGAAAGCCATACGCCACATGTGCCAACCCTGCAATCAATGGAAAAGTGGAAGCATCTCGACGAGCAAAAGCAAGTGTATTCCGCAGTTATAACGGATGGAGACACAGATGTGGGATTGATCCTTGATGCACTGGAAAAGGAAGGATTAGCGGACAATACTATTGTTATGTTTTCGAGTGATAACGGGCCGGAATGGACCCACGCTGATGAACAACACAAAATAATGGATGCAGGCTACGGTACCTGGGCCAGTATTGGACAGACTGGCGGACTGCGTGGAAAAAAACGCAGTTTGTATGAAGGGGGGGTGCGCTCACCTTTTATCGTTCGATGGCCCGGACACACGCCGGCTGGAACGAAAAATACGACCACGGTTCTCACTGCCGTGGATCTGTTGCCAACACTGTGTGCCGCTGCAAAAGTGAAGCTGCCTGCAGCTTATAAGGGTGACGGAGAGAATCTGTTCCCTGTCCTCGAGGGCAAAGCCATCACCCGGACACGTCCTATTTTTTGGGAATGGCGGGGGCCAAAACCCGAGCCAGATTGGTGGCCGCAGTTTGCGGTAAGAGAAGGCGACTGGAAGCTCCTTTTGTCGGAGGATGGGAAACGTGTGGAGCTGCATAACCTGAAAACAGATCGTGCAGAAGCGCCAGGTAATGACGTATCACAGGAATACCCTGACATCGTGGCCCGCTTAAAAAAGATGGTGCTCGCCTGGAAGGCTGAACTGCCAACCATTGTGGATACAGATTGTGTTAGCGCTCAGCGGAATGAGCATTAATTGGCAGGGATGAAGTGAAATTATGTTGATTTAAATCAATTGCACCAAAAAATATAAAAATGCGAATCATTTATTTAAAAGAAACAAACAGATGAAACAACAATTGCAAAAGAAATCTCAGATCATGAATCTCATTTCTAATATCTTGATTCTTGATTCTTGATACTCGATACTCGATACTCGATACTTGATACTCGCATCTTGCATCTTGTATCTTATGTCTTGATTCTTGCATCTCGATACTTGATACTCGATACTTGATACTTGATACTCGCATCTTGCATCTTGATTCTAATTACATACAAATAAAAATGATAAAAACATTCAAACCGCATGTTCTCGTAATGTTAGGCATTCTGGTAGTACTGTTTTCATGTGCATCTTCAGGTACTAAAAAGAATGACGAGGCTGTTTCCGAAGCACAAATAAATTACAGATCTGAACTAAGTGTATGGTTAAAACTCCCAGAAGTGTCTAAAACGCTGAGTGAATCCAGTACGAAGATTAAAGGAGGATGGCATGCGTGGGTTGGAGATGCCGCGCTGCGATGGGAAGTTGAAGTTCCGGAAAACGATGATTATGAAGTTTATCTTACAGCCAATGTAACCGAAGCAGGCGATGGAAAAATAATCACCATTGAAGCTGAAGATCAACAAACTGATTTCACTATCTATAAAACTTCAGGACCTTTCCCGGGGGGTGAGAATTTCAAACTCAAAGAGAAAATGAATTTTGAAAGGAAGAAGTTATCCGGTAAGATCTCCTTGAAAGCCGGTAAACAAATCATCACCGTTTCCACCTCCGGTATTGAAACAGACGAGGTTTTGCTTCACATCCGAGGCATTGAATTGATGCCCATTTCAAAAAAGGAATTCATTGCAGCAGAAGAAGCCAGAGCCATAAATTCAAGGGCAAGTTTCGACTGGATGGCAGAGACAGGGTATGGAGTGATGTTTCACTGGACGTCTAAAACTCCACAACAAGATGGTACCTGCTTACCGTTTGAAGAGGCCGTTAATGCTTTCGATGTGGAAAAGTTTGTCGATATGGTTGATGAAACCGGCGCGGGTTATGTAATTTTCCCTATTGGTCATGCTGAATCGTATTGTCCGGCGCCCATTAAAAGTTGGGAGAAAATACATCCCGGACAAACTACTCAACGCGATTTAATCGAAGAGTTGGCCAATGCACTCAATGCGAGAGATATTCGTTTAATCTGTTACATGAATATTCCCCTGGCGTTTAAATTTTACCGTACCGAAGAAGGCGTAACTGATGAAGTTGTGAAAACGATAACAGAAAACTTTAAAGCCATTCTGCCTGAAATTGGCAATCGTTACAAAGAAAAAATTGCAGGTTATTGGTTCGATACCTCCATTCGTTTTGTACCCGCCGAAGAATTTTTCAACGCTGCTAAAGTTGGGAACAAAGATCGACTAATAACACGTAACTCTTTTTACTGGCAGGCAACAACCCCCTGGCAGGATTATTGGGCCGGCGAGGTGCAACACCCAATTGCGCCACCTGTCAATGGATATATGGAAAACGGCATTTGTCCAAACCTGCCATATCATGTTTTGCTTACCATGGAGAAATTTTCGTGGGGCGTTGGTAAAGGAGGTAAGATACAGGATCCAAAATTTACTTCCGAAGAACTAAGTTCATACATAAAATCCTGCATGGAAAATGGCGGGGCAGTCACGGTTAACCTGGGGATTTACCAGGATGGAACAATTGGTGAAAAAGCTTTAGAGGTAATGAAAGGTGTGAAGTCAGAAATAAGAAAATAACAAATGTAAATAGGAGTAACACTGGGCCGGAACTTAAAAATGATGTTGAATCATTTGAGCTATGGATGAGCGGAAATTAGTTTTAGAATAATTTAAATCTTCATTATGAATGCAAAAAACTTTAAAATAGCATTGTGCCTCCTGTTACTTCTAAATGGTGTCAATTCATTTGCGCAGAAGAAATCAAATGCAGATAAAAAGAACAGTTCTTCCATCAAGGATTCTAAAACTGAAGGGTATACTGAGCAGATTCAACGGTATGGTCACGGCTTTAGCGAGCCACACGATTTTACTCCCGAAGAGTACGAATACATTGCAAATAACTATTCCATTTTTACCGTTGAAAAGCGACACGCCTGGGCCGACTATGGTTCCAAGCCGAATACCGAAGCGGCTACTATTGGTACGGCGAAAAAACTGAAAGCGATTAACCCGGACATTAAAGTTCTTATTTATTGGAACATTGTTCTTAATTGGAATTTTTATGAGTCGCAAACCGAATTCAATAAGCATCCCGAATGGAGAGGGAAAGATTGGGAATTTCAGCATGTAAATATCGATCCGATTCCAACCTACGACCTCAATAATCCAGAGGTGCAGAACTGGTGGGTGAATGCCATTGTCGATCCCGTTTTAAGGGGTAATCTCGATGGTGTTTTTTTAGATGCAGCTCCTAAGGTTCCAAAAGACCAGTATGCAAGCCTGTTTCAATGTATAGACAGGGTTCGCGAACGTATAGGTGAAGATAAAATTGTGATTTACAACGGTTATCGTGTGCCAAATGATACAACACTTCAGGGAGGACCAGAGTTTATTGAGCACACAAGCGGAGTTTTCGTTGAGTTTTTCCTTCATCATCCGCTTGATACCAAAGAAGAAGCTGCTTTGCTTTTCGACAATCTGATTGAAGCTGAAAAAGCCGGAAAGATGATTATTCCAAGGGGGAACCCGAAATCGGTTTTGCCCGGGACCAGGGATCCTTTTCATTTTAGTCTGGCCTCGTTCTTGCTTTTTTATGGCCCAGATAGCTACTACCTGTATAATTCAGGCTATAACAAAACCCAGGGGATGCTGGAAGGTTACCCTGAGTTTAATATGTCAACCGGTACGCCTTTGGGCAGCGCAAAACGTGATGGTTGGATTTACACGCGCGACTTTGAAAAAATAAAGGTAACGGTAGATTTGGAAACCAACACTTCCAAAATTGAGTACAAAGGAATGCATCATAAAGTTCATTGAAAAAAATCAAATTAAGTGGAAAAGGTAAGATGCTGGAGTAACAATTGAATTGCAAAATCATTACCGAATCAATCATAAATGGGAATTAAAATTAAAGCACAATAAAAATGAAAAAAAAACGAATACAATTATTCTTTTTGGTCAGCATCATGATATTGTTGATTTCCTGCTCAACATCAAAGTCAAAAAAAGAACAAAAAGGAAGTGATGAAATTGAAATTAATTTCAGTTCAACCTTAAGTACTTACCTGCACAACAACCAGGTGGCTAAAAATTTAAGTGATACCAGTTTGGAAATTGAACGTGGAAATACATTATGGAAAGGAAATGCATCGCTTAGTTGGGAAGTTGATGTACCGGAAAATGATGTTTACGAAGTGTACCTGATTGCAAGTGTTGATGAAGCGGGTGCAGGAAACAAAATAAAAATCGAGACAACAGATACGGAATCGGAATTTGCGTTAATTCAAACTTCAGGGCCTTTCCCCGGAGGCGAGAATTTTGCAGTTCAGGAAAAACTAAACTTTGAAAGAAAAAAACTATCCGGAACAATCGTATTAGAAGCCGGTAAACAAATTATAACCGTGTCTACTTCTGGAATTGAAAATGAAGATGTTTTATTTCACTTTAGATCAGTAGAGTTATTACCCGTATCGAAAAAGGAAGTAATAGCAGCTGAAGAAGAAAGGGCTAAAAATGCCAGAGCAAGTTTCGACTGGATGGCCGAAGCTGGCTATGGCTTAATGTTCCACTGGACCTCAAAGGCGCCGATGCCCGATGGTTCAATTAAAACCTTTGAAGATGCAGTGAATGATTTTGATGTTGATAAATTTGTCAACATGATTGAGGAAACCGGTGCAGGGTATGTCTATTTTCCCATTGGTCATGCCGAATCGTTTTGCCCGGCACCAATTGAAAGCTGGGAACGTATCTTCCCCGGCCAAACGACAAAGAGAGATTTAATTATGGAACTTGCGGATGCACTCAATGAGAAAGGCATTCGTTTACTCTGTTATGTCAATGGTCCCCTGGGTTTTGGATATCCCAGATATGGAGGTGCAACACCTGAAACACGAGAGGCCTTCGTTGCTAACTTCAAAGCAATCCTTTCGGAATTGGGCATGCGTTATCAGGACAAAATTGCAGGGTACTGGTTCGATACCATGATCGCCATTTTTAAAGACTTTCCACAGATGCCTTTCGAGGTCTTTTACAATGCATCAAAAGTGGGAAATAAGGATAGAATTATTTGCCTTAATGCCTGGATTTGGCCGGATGTATCGCCATGGCAGGATTATTGGCCGGGCGAAGTGCAACATCCGATCGCGCCACCGG
>JBFHER010000163.1:0-8882 GCA_041584055.1 Bacteroidales bacterium | reverse complement strand
GTTGTGTTAGGTGCAGCGGTAGGCTTAATTGGTTTTTCGCATTTCCTTTCATGGGTGTTTAAGCGTTTCCGTGATCAGACAATTGCCACGCTGACAGGTTTTATTTTAGGATCTTTGGGCGTGCTTTGGCCCTGGAAAGAAACATTGTACAAATTAGATACGAACGGAAGTCTCATCCTGAAAAGCAGTGGTGAGAAAATAGTGGAAGGTTATCGCTGGTTCATTCCTGAATCCCTTTCTCCTGAAGTGATGGCAGCCATTGGATTTATCCTTGCGGGGATCATTGTAATCTGGTTGCTGGAGAAAGTTGCAGCGCAGTCAAATTAAGAAATGTAAAGTGTATTCCTTCCCATGAAACAATAATGAAATGAAACCATCAAGGCACAGGATGTAGATACAAACCACAAGCCTGCAAAAGCATCAGGCAGCTACGCTCAAGCTTAATCACCAGCGTGCAGTGGCGCAGGAAAATTAATAAGCGGCATAGCCAATAATTCTTTTTCTTGTCTTGATACTTGGTTCTTGCATCTTGATACTTGATACTTGATACTTGATACATGATACATGATACTTGATACTTGCATCTTGACTCTTGCATCTTGATACTTGATTCTTGATACTTGATTCTTACATCTTGATTCTTGATACTAAATACTAAAAACAAACACATGAAAACATACGGTTTAATAGGACGATCCATCGGCTATTCTTTTTCAAGAAAATTCTTTAGTGATAAATTTGAAAAAGAAGGAAAAAACGATCATCGTTATATCAATTTTGATTTTCAAAGTATTGATGAGTTTCCTGCGGCATTAAAAGCAGACCCAAGCATTGCAGGCTTAAATTGCACCATTCCTTACAAGCAGGAAATCATGCCATTCCTTGACGAGATTGATGACGAAGCTGCTGCTGTGGGAGCAGTGAACACCATTAAATTAATTTCTACGTCTGAAGGCGTAAAGCTGAAAGGATATAATACGGATGTGATAGGTTTTGAAAATGCGTTAAAGCCACTTTTGGCAAGTCATCACAAAAAAGCCTTAATTCTTGGAACAGGTGGTGCATCGAAAGCCATTAAGTACATTCTGAGTAAGTTGGGTCTGGATTATGTTTCTGCGTCCATCGAGAAACAGTTGTTCGAAAAAGAACTCCGCTATGAATCCATCGATCAGCATCTTTTGGAAGCATGTTTGGTGGTAATCAATGCAACTCCCCTTGGGACTTTCCCGAATGTTGATTCCTGTCCGGATATTCCGTATGAATTTTTAACCCCGGATCATGTGCTTTTTGACCTCGTATACAATCCGGAGGTAACACGCTTTATGAGCTATGGGAACAAGATAGGTGCGACCACTAAAAACGGCTATGACATGTTGGTGGGGCAGGCCATTGCTTCCTGGGAGATCTGGAATCGATAATCTGTAACACCCCTGCCCCGGGAGCAAATTTACAGGCTTTTAATTATTCGAAAGAAGTCATGTTTATAAATTTGCTGTAGTGTTAGGTGGAATTTCTGTTTAGTCAACTCAGTATGAGTTCCTTTGATCTGGTGAAAAGGGGATGGCTTAAGGCTGGGAATTGATCCTTTTTTTTGGCCGGTAAATCGAACTAATTTTGTACTTTTGCATCCAATAATTTTAAAGCATATCAGGCATGGCTACTTTTGATGAAAGAATTGAATATGATGGGGTTACTTTTGATGATGTATTGTTAATTCCGGCTTATTCGGAGGTTTTACCCCGTGATGTAAATTTATCAACTAAATTTTCACGTAATATTAGTTTAAATACACCGGTGGTATCTGCAGCAATGGATACAGTGACTGAGTCTCAGTTAGCAATTGCAATTGCACGTGAAGGAGGGATCGGTGTTATTCACAAAAATATGACCATCGAAGAGCAGGCGCGTCAGGTTAAAATTGTAAAGCGTGCTGAAAATGGAATGATTTATAATCCTGTGTCAATCTTAAAAGGGTCCAAAGTGAAAAAGGCCCTTGGATTAATGGCGGAATATAAAATTGGTGGGATTCCCGTTGTGGATGGAGAAAATAACCTTGTAGGAATTGTTACCAACCGTGACCTTCGGTTCGAAAAGAATATGGAACGGAGCATTGATGAGGTAATGACCTCAGAAAACGTAATAACAACACAACAATCAACAAACCTTGAGGCTGCCTCAGAAATTCTGCAGAAGTATAAAATAGAAAAACTACCGGTGGTTGATAATAACAACAAATTAATCGGCCTGATTACGTATAAAGATATCACCAAAGCAAAAGATAAACCCAATGCCTGTAAAGATTCAAAAGGTCGTTTGCGCGTCGCTGCAGGGGTTGGGATAACAAATGATTCCTTCGACCGGATCGATGCACTAATGGAGGCCAACGTAGATGCGATTGTGATAGACACCGCACATGGTCATAGCAAAGGTGCCATTGATATCCTGAAGAGAATAAAATCAACCTATCCAACCCTGGAGGTTGTGGTGGGTAACATTGCAACAGCGGAAGCAGCTCGCGATTTGTTGGCTGCAGGAGCTGATGCCCTGAAAGTAGGAATAGGCCCTGGATCAATCTGTACCACCCGAATCATTGCCGGTGTTGGTGTGCCGCAGTTGTCTGCTGTGTATGAAGTTGCCAAAGAAGCGAAAGAATCAGGGATCCCTGTAATTGCTGATGGCGGTCTGCGTTATTCAGGTGATATTGTTAAGGCACTCGCCGCCGGTGCTAACTGTGTTATGGCAGGTTCATTGCTGGCTGGAGTTGAAGAATCTCCTGGCGAGACAATCATATATCAGGGGCGAAAATTTAAATCCTATCGTGGGATGGGATCTATTGAGGCCATGCAGCAGGGGTCGAAAGACCGTTACTTTCAGGATGCTGAAGAAGACATGCGCAAATTGGTTCCCGAAGGAATTGCAGCAAGGGTGCCTTATAAAGGAACCTTATATGAAGTGCTTTATCAAATGCTGGGTGGTTTGCGCGCAGGCATGTTCTATTGTGGCGCTGGAAATATTGATCAGCTGCACGAAGCGAAATTTACACGTATCACAAATGCAGGAATGGAGGAAAGTCACCCCCATGACGTAGCCATTACACGAGAAGCACCAAATTACAGTCGTTAAACATACGAAAAGAATGCGCTTTTCGTTTTTAGTGGAGGCAGTGTATGCAAGCCTGCAAAGTTGCACTGAAATGATTGCGGAGTGTTTAATTGAAACCTTGAAACAGAATAATTATGTTAAAACAAATCTTTATGTTGATTATGGTTTTTGCAACCATAATTTCTAAAGCAAATGATTCAGAAAAAATATTGATGACCATTGGTGACAAGGAAATCACAAAAGGTGAGTTTGAGTATATTTTCTTTAAAAATAATGATCGGGATTCTATCACAAAAAAGGATCTGGATGAGTACATCGACTTGTTTATTAATTTTAAGCTGAAGGTCATCGAAGCCGAAAGCAAAGGAATGGATACCACAAGTGCATTTGTAAATGAGCTGGATGGATATCGCGAGCAACTTGCAAAGCCTTACCTCACCGATAGAGAGGTGGATGAATTCTATATGAAAGAAGCCTATGCTCGTTTGAAAGAAGAAGTGAAAGTGAGTCATATCTTAATTCAGATAAACGGGGCAAAAACACCGGCTGATACGCTTGAGGCTTTCAATAAGGTGATGGATGTTCGTAAACAAATCCTGAATGGGGCCGATTTTGCAGCCATGGCAAAAAAGTATTCCAACGATCCTTCTGCTGTTCAGAATGGTGGGGCATTAGGTTATTTCAAAGGCTTTCAAATGGTTTATCCGTTTGAGTCCGGCGCCTATAATACGCCGGTTGGAGAATTATCTATGCCTGTTAAAACACAATTTGGTTATCATTTGCTTCGGGTGGAGGATCGACAAGATGCCAGAGGAGAAGTGAGAGCTGCGCATATCATGAAACTTGTGCCGGAAGATGCTTCTCCCGAACAAAGAGAAGCAGCGAAAAATGACATTATTGAAATAGCACGGAAGCTGAATGATGGCGCTGATTTTGCTGAACTGGCAAAAACGTCTTCCGATGATTATGGCTCTGCAAAAGATGGTGGAAACTTAAACTGGTTTGGTACCGGAATGATGGTGCCGGAATTTGAGAAAGTGGCTTTTGGACTTCAAAACAAAGGCGATATTTCAGAACCTTTCCGAACACAATTTGGATGGCACATCGTAAAACTGATTGATAAAAGAGGTGTTCGATCTTACAATGAAATGAAGGAAGAGATCAAGCGTCGTTTGCAAAGAGATCCGAGGGGTTCGAAGGCATTTGATAACTTTATCACCAACATAAAAAAAGAATATAATTACACAGAATATAAGGAGAACATTGATGCGTTTATCGATTTTTCAAAACGTTATGCTTACCAGGATTCAATGTTTAAAGTGATTACGCGTGGTTTAGATAAGCCTGTTATGACCTTGAATGGCGTTGATTTTTCTCAGGAGCATTTTGCCGATTATCTGATTCGCAATCCAAGAGGAGAATCACCGGGTGAAGCGGACAGGGTTAAACTAAAATGGGAAAAGTATCACGTTGAAACCATCGTGAACTACGAGAAATCTATTCTCGAGAAGAAGTATCCCGATTTTAGATATCTCATGCAAGAGTACCATGACGGTATTTTACTGTTTGAGATAAGTTCAAATGAGGTTTGGAATAAAGCATCAGCAGATGAGGCAAAACTCAGGGCATATCATAAAAAAGTAAAGAAGAAGTACCGTTGGGAAGAGCCGCATTTCGCAGGTAAAATTATCCGTTGTTTGAACGATTCTGTAATGGAAATTGCGCAGTCTATGGTGAATGCAAATGTGGCCGATTCCGTTATATTAAGAGAACTAAATGAGGTGGCACCGAATGTTATTATAGAGGAGGGCGTATATCCAAAAGGGAAAAGCGATGTGGTGGACTATTATCACTTCAATGGTGAAAAGTATAAGCCAAGTACAGTTTATGGTAGTGCCTTTCTTTCTGGTAAATACCATAAGGTGAAAACACCAAAGGAGTTTGAGCTGGTCAAAGGGAATGTGACCTCAGATTATCAAAACTACCTTGAAAAAATGTGGATTAAAACCTTGCGAAAAAAATACAAAGCATCCGTTAATAAAGATGTTTTAAAGTCGATCGAGGTTAAAAAAAAATAAAAGATGAGGGCATTTACACTTTTGAGTAAGCTTATCTGATAAATTTCGCAACAATGCATAACAGGTTGTCCGTGTTCGCTGTTCTTTTGCTTGCCGTGTCTTTAACGGCATGTGAGTGGCAAAAAACCGATGATAATGATGATTTGGTTGTGAGTGTTTATGACAAGGGGCTCACAAAGCAGCAGCTCCGGAAAATTATTCCGGATGGGGCGAGTTATCAGGACAGCATTGAACTCAGCGATAAGTACACTCAGGAGTGGGTTGCAAAGGAGCTTTTAGTAGAAAAGGCAAAACTCAATATTGGTGATGATCAGGATATCAGGGATATGGTTGAGGAATATCGAAATTCATTGCTGGTAAGTCGTTATCTTGAGTTGATGGTGGAGCAAAAAGCAAATAATGAACCAACTGAAGACGAGGTCCTGGATTACTATCAGTTGTTTAAGGATAATTTTCTGCTGAAGGAAGTCATTGTCAGAGGTTCTTTTCTGAAAATTAACCTGGAAGCACCTCGCATGGATGATGTGAAAAAATGGATTCAATCCAAAAGTGTTAAAGACTCATTGTTGCTGGATGACTATTGCTTTCGGAATGCAACCAATTTCGAGCATTTTGGTGAGAAATGGGTGTCAATGGATGTTTTGTCAAATCATTTACCTGAAGAGATAAATACCCGTTCATCCCGGTTCAGTGCCGGAAATTTGATTGAGCAGAAAGATTCACTCTTCCTGTATTTGTTAAAGCTGGATCAGGTGAAGCTGGAGAATGACACAGCACCATTGGAATTTGTGTCTCCAAAGATTTATAAAATATTACGGCATCAGAAAAAATTAAATTATCTGAGCATGCTTAAAAAAAGTATATATGATGAAGCTATTAAAGACAAAGTTATTGTTTTTTACGATGAAGATTAGCAGTTTATTGATGCTTATGACCACTCTGTTTATTTTCAGCAGTGGCAATGTAAGTGCTCAGGGAAATATCGTTGATGAAATTGTGGCGGTTGTCGGCGCCGATCCTATTCTTAAGTCTGAAATCGAAGATCAGTTTCTCCGAATGCAGGCGCAGGGATTTTCCTATGCGGGTGACTTAAAGTGTAAAATCCTGGAGGATATGATGATCCAAAAACTCCTTCTAAATCAGGCCAAGCTGGACAGTCTGGAGGTAAGTGAATCCAGTATCATAGAAAATGTGGATGCACAGCTGAATTATTTCATTTCTCAGATCGGTTCCCGAGAAAAGATGGAGGAGTATTTCGGGAAGTCGTCACTGCAGATGAAAGAAGAGTTGCAGGATCAGTTTAGAGAGCGCAATCTGACACAGCAAATGCAGGCCAATATTACGGATGCAGAAACAACAACACCTTCTGAGATTAGGCGATATTTCAATGCCTTGTCCGAAGACAGTGTACCCATGGTTCAAGCCCGTTACGAAGTGCAGCAGATTCAGATGAAACCGATTATTGAACAGGAGGAAATTGAAAGGATCAAACGAAATTTGCGCGAATACAGAGATAAGGTTGTTGCGGGTGATTTTGAATTTAGTACCCTTGCAGTATTGTATTCTCAGGATCGCAACAGTGCCAAAAGAGGAGGGGAGCTTGGCATGATGGGGAAAGGAATGCTGGTTCCTGAGTTTGCTGAAGTTGCATTTAACCTTCGGGACCCCGAAAAGGTGTCTAAAATTGTGGAGACAGAATATGGTTTTCATATTTTGCAATTGATAAAACGTGTTGGGAACAGGGTGAATGTCAGACATATTCTACTTAAGCCTCAGATATCCCAGAATGCAAGAACTGAGGTCATTGCACGCCTTGATAGTCTGGCTGATATGATCAGGGAAGGGAAATATACCTTTGAACAGGGGGCATTGTATTATTCACAGGATAAAGATACAAGAAGCAATGGTGGCTTGCTGGCCAATCCGGCAACCGGGGCTTCTACCTTTGCCATTACGGAGTTGCAACAGGACATCGCCAAAGCAGTTTCAGTTATGAATGTGGGGGATATCTCAAAACCAATCCGAATTATCAACGAAAGGGAACAGGAGTCCTACGCCATTGTTAAGCTAAGAAGTAAGACTGAAGCTCACCGTGCTAATTTGCAGGATGACTATCAAATGTTGAAGGATCGTGTTTTGTCAGAGAAGAAGGAAAAAGCCCTTAAAAACTGGATAAGGACGCAACAAACAGAAACCTATATCTCTATAAAAGAAGACTGGCGAAATTGTGATTATGAATTCGACGGTTGGGTAAAACAATAATTTGTATCAATGTTGTTCAGGGCCCTGTTAACGCTTGTATTTACACTAGCCATTTGTTTTTCTCCCGTGACATCTCAGGAAAAAAGCAAAATGGTTAAGCTGAGACATGCCGATTATAACTTTTTCGATCGGGCCATCCTTGCTGACGGCAATTTCTGGATCGGAAATGTGGAGCTTGAACATGCTGATGCGGAAATGTTTTGTGACAGTGCGATCTATTATCAGAACAATGCCTTTGATGCCTTTGAAAATATCCACATAATTAAAAGTGACTCAATTCACATCTTTGGAGATCAGTTGTTTTACGATGGAAATAAAAAGATGGCCAAATTGAGGGGAAATGTTCGGCTCGAAAACCACAGCTCAGGGCTCCTGCTTAAAACCCATTTCCTGGATTACGACCTAGGAACCGATATTGGTTATTATTTTAACTCAGGGACTGTGGTTGACACGGCCTATACACTAACCAGTAATAGAGGCTATTATTTTGCATTGACTGGGATGGTTCATTTTAAAGAAGATGTTGTGGTTGATTCTGAGGATTCAAGGATGATTACCGACACCATGCACTATGATTCAAATACCGAGATAATTGCAATAAAAGGACCTTCTACCATTTATTCAGACAGTGTTACATTGTATTCGGAAGACGGCTGGCGCAATCCGAACACAATGTTTTCAATGCTACAAAAGAATAGTTCCATCGAAAAAAACGGCCAGAAATTGTTCGGTCAAAGGATGACGTATGATGGTGTTACCGGAATTGGAGAGGCTTTTGATTACGTGGAAGTGAGCGACACCCTTCAAAAAGTTGTCATAAAAGGGCGTTATGGCTATTTTAACCGTGATAAGGATTACTCAATGGTAACCGACTCAGCAGTATTTATTCAGTATTCAGGATTTGATAGCTTGTATATGCACGCCGATACCCTCACTGTTTCAATGGATACCATGGGATTTCGCGTATTTGATGCCTTTGCAAATGTGCGCTTCTTTCGTCTTGATGTACAGGGGAAATGCGACTCACTAAGTTATCCCACCGGAGATTCCGTTATCACCATGTACAAGGATCCCGTGTTATGGTCCCTTTACAATCAGATGATGGGAAAAACAATAAATATCCTGAATGTTGATAATCACATCGAAGAAATTGAAATGAATGAAAAAGCATTTATAATTTCACGTTATGATTCCATTCGGTTCAATCAAATCAAAGGGAAACGAATTGTAGGCTATTTAAAAGATGCCAGTTTGTACAAGATTTATGTGGACGGCAGTGCTGAAAGCATTTACTTCTTTAACGACGGTCCAAATATCGTGGGAGTGAATAAACAGGAAAGCCCTTATCTGACAATTTTTATGAAAGGGAATCAGGTGGATAAATTATTGATGTATCCCAATCCAACAGGGACATTTCATACGCCTTCAAAAATTACTACT
>JBFHER010000162.1:0-8911 GCA_041584055.1 Bacteroidales bacterium | reverse complement strand
ATGTTCGCATGGAAGTGGAAGGTAGAAAAGGCGATGTTGTTACCTTGCAATTTGCCGAAGTATTGGACAAATTTGGAAACTTTTACACCAAAAATCTGCGTGCTGCCGAGGCTACTGATATTTACACATTAAAAGGTGGAGGCGAAGAAATTTATGAGCCTCATTTCACATTTCATGGTTTCCGATATGTTAAACTTGAAGGTTATCCGGGCGAATTAACGAAGGACAAAATTACTGGTGTTGTTATTCATTCGGATATGAAACCAACCGGTAATTTTTCGTGTTCCGACTCATTAATTAATCAGCTACAAAGCAACATTCAGTGGGGGCAACGCGATAACTTTTTGGATATTCCGACCGATTGTCCTCAACGCGACGAACGTGTGGGATGGACAGGTGATACACAGGTTTTTAGCATGACGGCTACATTTAACTTTGGCGTGGCACCGTTCTACAAAAAGTGGCTCGAAGATTTGGCACTCGATCAACTGCCAAATGGCGAAGTGCCCAGTATTATTCCTGATATGTGGAACAATAAATTTGGCGGGTGTGCCGGCTGGGCCGATGCTGCTATTATTGTTCCGTGGACGGTTTATCGTGCATACGGCGATACGCGAATTTTAGAGCAGCAATATTCCAGCATGAAAAACTGGATTAACTATATGAAAAAGAATGCCGGCGACGATTACCTCTGGATTCAAAAACGCCACCAGTGGGGTGATTGGCTTTCTTATCATTCCGACAGCCCGGCTTATCCGGGAGCATATACTGAAACTGATTTAATAGCCACGGCTTACTTCAAGTATTCAACATCGATAATGGCTAAAATTGCCCGTGTTTTAGGGAAGGACCGGGATGCACAAGAATTTGAAACATTGGCAGAAAACATAAAAGCTGCATTTGAAAAAGAATACATTACGCCAAACGGACGATTGGTGTCGCACACCCAAACGGCTTATGCTATGGCACTTGCTTTTGATTTGTTGCCCGAAGGATTGCGCGAAAATGCAGCTAAGCATTTTGCCGGGCAGGTAAAAAAGCACGGCCATTTAACCACCGGCTTTCTCGGAACACCGCTTTTGTGCAGTACGCTTTCATCAATTGGTCGCGACGATTTAGCGTTTATGTTGCTGAACCGCAAAAAATTCCCTGGCTGGTTGTACCCCGTTACCATGGGAGCAACCACTATTTGGGAACGTTGGGATACACAAAAACCTGATGGAACGATTATAGATGGGATGAACAGTTTTAATCATTATTCCTACGGTGCCATTGGCGAGTGGTTGTATTCTCATGTTGCGGGATTGAACATTGATGTGGCCAATCCGGGGTACAAACATATCTTGTTTCAACCCCATCCGGGAGGAGGATTAACTAACGCAAAAGTTGAATTTGAATCGATGTATGGTTCTGTAAAATCAGCTTGGGTAATGAAAAACGATACGTTTGTTTACGAGGTAACTATTCCTGCAAATGCTTCAGGAACGGTTACGTTACCCAATGCCAAAGGGAAAAAGATAAAATCAAATTCGGAAGAATTGAAACTGAAGGCAAAAGAAACAAATGAAAATCTTGTTGTAACGCTGGGTTCTGGCAATTATACTTTCGAATATTTATATTACTAAATATGAAATCCAAATTATTCTTGTTAGCTGCAATTCTATTGTTCTATATTGGTGTTATTGCTCAAACTGTAAATCCACCAGCAGGTCGAATTGCTATTGTTGCAGATGGGAACTCTCCTGATCCTGATGATTTGGGAGGAACTGCGGTTTCTCTGGCATTATTACGTGCAACTGATCATTCCGACCGCTTGGTACACTATTCACACAGTTGCGATTTGATTCGCGGAACCCGAATTTCGGCAAAAGCTGAAGTTGAACGTCATTACTTAATGCAGGCCTCGTGCGATGTTACAGCACGACACTGGGGAGGATTTGATAACCTTACTTTTTATGATGCAAAATGGCAAATGGATGCCACAATAAAAGATTTGGTCAAAGCGATAAATGTTTCAACAGCGGATGACCCGCTTTGGATAATCGAAGCTGGCGAACCCGATATTATTGGCTTTGCGTTGGCTGCTTCACATAAAGGAAATCACAAATTTGTAAAGATTGTAACGCATCACCCCGCAAATGATAATTCAGGCGATTTTTATACTTGGCAACAAATATTAGATTTTGGAGTGGAGGAAGTTCGTATGCCTGACCAAAATATTGAATTGAAAGTAAACATTGAACAGTGGGAATGGGCAAGAACATATCCCGACCCGCGTATTCAACAAGTTTGGGTCCAAGGGAAAATTGCGGAGGTCGACAATATTGTAAAATTTCAAAAAGGGAAATGGGATTGCTCTGATGCCGGTATGGTGCTGTACTGGATTACCGGCGCAAATGTCAACAATGGAAAAATACAACCTACGGTTTCTGACGTAAAATCATTGTTGTTGGGCTTTATTGAGAATAACCCAAAATAGAAATTACAGACATTAAAATATTTTAAAATGAATATGATTAGAAATACCATTAGGACACTATTTCTTATAGGAATAGTTGGCGTGTTTTCTACAGCTTGCCAAACCGAAAAAACGACAAACAAACAAAATTCACCGAATTATTCTGAAATACAGTTGCCCGAAAAGCCAAACATTTTATGGCTGGTAACCGAAGACATGGGGCCTTATATTCCGGCTTTTGGCGATTCAACTATTGAAACGCCAAATTTAAGCAGATTAGCCAACGAAGGCGTTATTTATCCAAACCTTTATTCTGTATCTGGGGTATGTGCTCCCAGCAGAGCTGCTATTGCAACAGGTATGTATCCCTCGGGTATTGGCGCAAACAACATGCGTGTAAATTCTTATACTGATGTAACAGGTTTGCCTGCCTACGAAGCAATTCCTCCTGCCGATTTAAAGATGATAAGTGAATTGCTTCGCAGGCAGGGATATTATTGTACCAATAATTATAAAACCGATTATCAGTTTAAAGCACCAGTGACGGCCTGGGACGAAAGTAGTCCTTACGCACATTGGAGAAATCGTGCTGATGGTCAACCGTTTTATGCCGTTTTTAATTTTACCGAAACCCACGAATCCGGCTTATTCGAACCGTATGGTTTTAGGAACATTGAAACCCGGCATTATCACGAAGGAGACAGAAATTATACCTGGAAACCCGGTAGAATGATAGAAAAAGAAACAGCTACACATTTATCGAAAGACACCAAATTTAATATTCCTCCTTATCTGCCAAATACTAAGGTTGTGCGCAGGGATATGTGGAAAGAGTACAATAACATTGCGGAGATGGATAGACAAATAGGCGCGGTTTTAAAACAGCTGGAAGACGATGGTTTACTCGAAAGTACAATTATCTTTTTTTACGGTGATCATGGAGGTACTTTACCCCGGCAAAAGCGCTTGGTATATGATTCGGGGCTAAATACACCGATGATAATTCGTTTCCCGAAAAAACAACAGGCCGGCACAGAGGATCAGCAATTAATCAGTTTTGTCGATTTTGCACCAACTTTACTCTCTCTGATTGGAGTTGAAGCTGAGGATTACATGCAGGGACAGGCTTTTTTGGGGGAATATCCCGCAGAAAAAAAACGTAAATATATTCATGCTGCTGCTGACCGGTTCGATGGATTTACCGATGCTATTCGTGCAGTACGTGACGAGAGGTTTAAGTACATTCGTAACTATCGCCCAGAGCAAGGTTATTACCTGCCTATTGAATACAGAGAGCAAATACCATCGATGCAGGAGTTATTGCGCTTGCATGCCGAAGGAAAGCTAAATAGTGATCAGGAGCAATGGTTCAGGGAGAGTAAACCACGCGAAGAGTTGTTTGATTGCATTTCCGACCCACATGAATTGAATAATCTGGCGGCTAATCCCGAGTATTACGATAAATTGGAAGAATTAAGAGCCGAAATGGATCGTTGGATTGCAGAAATTGGGGATCAACCTAATTTACCTGAGGCCGAGCTAATAAAACAGCTTTGGAGCGGTGAAAATGAACAACCAAAAACAGAAGAACCTGTCATCACAATTGCCGATGGGAAGGTAACTATTACCTGTCCGACAGAAGGTGCATCAATTGGCTACAAAATTGTTAGCGCCGACGGCACAGAACCAATGTCGTGGAGTGTGTACCAGGGGCCAATCGTAATTTCAAAGGGCGAAAAACTTTTGGTGAAAGCACATCGAATTGGTTTTAAGGCAAGTAAGTTGATTAAGAGGTAGAATCAATATATGTCACTTATTTGGATTTTAATGTTCCTTTGGAACATGGCAAAAAGAAACTTAATTGTGCTTGATAGTCTTGAACCCACTATAAAAAAAAGAAGATTATCTGATGTTGAATTATTAGGTACAGTAGAATTCAAGACAATTGCATTTAAAAACATCTAAGACTTAGACTTGAAAAAAAATAGATTCAGCTGTCCTCCTAAAAAGAAGATCAAAGCAGTGGACTGAATAAAGGAGGGAAATTGAAAAGGAGCTTAAGCCTTTATTTGTTGCCGGACACAGTACTTTTCAGGAAGAGAATTATGGGATAAAGGAATAGAATAAAAAGAACGTTAGGAGTAAAAATTGACTTTGCTTTATTGAAAGGATAATTTTAATTAGTTTATAAAGTCCTGAATCAAAAGATGTAATGAATCAAAAAAATATAATATGAAAAGATTATGTTTTACGGTGACTCTCATTCTAACTGTAAACCTTGCAGGAATCGCAGCCGACTGGGGTAATGCTCAATGGATATGGCAAGAGCAAGATACAACACCAAACACGTGGGTTTGCTTTCGAAGAATGGTAAGTTTAGAGGTAATTCCAGCAATAGTAGAAGCTAATATTTCGGTGGACAGTAAATTTTGGCTGTGGATAAATGGAGAAATGGTGGTTTTTGAAGGCGGATTATCACGCGGCCCTAGTCAAGCTGGAGAATGGAATAGAAAAAAAGGAAAAACACCAGCCAATTCGTGGTACGAAACGGTAAATATTCAACCCTACCTCAAAAAGGGTAAAAATACCATTGCAATCTTAGTTTGGTATTGGGGACGTGAAACGCACAAAGGAACGCATATTGATAGTGGTAAAGGCGGATTGCTATTTAGTGCTCAAATTGGAAACAAAAGACTCGTATCCGATGTTTCATGGAAAGCAAAACAACACCCCGCTTATGATAACACTATCGCGCCGGCAAGTAAAAACTTGGTTCAATATAGTGTAAAATATGATGCACAAAACGACCTGAACGATTGGACGGATAATGCCTGGTACTCTTCCTATTATTCGGATAATGATTGGCCAAGAGCTGTTGAGAAGGGAAAACCCGGAGTAGCACCTTGGTATGAATTGGTGAAGAATTTTGTGCCTAAACTTGTTAACCATGGTTTGCAGGCTTATGCTAATACTACCGAAATGAACCTGCCTTATATTAGCAAAGGTGAAACGATTATTGCTCAGTTGCCTTTCAATAAGCAAATAACCCCGTATATAGAAATAGAGGCTGATGCAGGCGATACTATTTTTATCACTACCGATAATCACTTGAATAGAATTAATGCCACTTATATTTGTAAAGATGGCGTTCAGGCATTCGAGAGCTATTCCTGGATGAATGGTCATGAAGTTCGATATACAATACCAAGTGGCGTAAAAGTAAGAGCCTTAAAATACCGCTGGATGAGTGTGGGGGAGATGGTCGGAAAATTTGAGGTAGATGATCCTTTTTATTCGCGATTGTGGTGGATGGGAAACAATACGCTGTTTGTATGTGCGCGTGATAACTTTATGGATTGTCCTGATAGAGAACGGGCCTTGTGGATAGGCGACGTGGCTGATCAAACCGGCTATTTGTTCTATTCAATGGATAATGCCGGACGTGAGCTGCTTAAAAAGGCGGTGTTACAAACGGTACGTTTTAGTCAGGATGGTGTACTTGGGGCATTGGGACCATTGCGCGTGCGCGAATTGGTTGGGCAGAGCCTTCAGTTTATCGCTCAGGTGGTGTGGCCGTATTACTTCAATACGGGTGACCTTGAAACCCTGAAAATAGCCTATCCTTATGTTTTTGAGTATTTAGCTCTTTTCCCAATGGATAGTAATGGCTTACCTGAGTATCGAAAAGGGAAAAGCCCAGACTCGTGGGATTGGCTCGATTGGGGCGTACAAGGGACGACTGACAAACTGCCGATACAATCGGCTTACTACTACCAGGCTTTACTAAAAGCTAAAAAGATGGCCGAGGTCTTAGGGAGAGAGGAGCATTTGGCGTTTTATACCAATCGTATTAAAAGCATTAAAGATAACTACGATAAGGTATTCTGGAAGGATGGCTACTATAGCTCTAATGGAAATTTTAAAGATGATAGAGCTAATGCTTTAGCCGTGACTTCTGGCTTGGCAAAACCAGAAAACTATGAGGCTATTGTAAAGAATGTATTGATCGCTAACCGCTACGGGAGCCCGCACTTTGAATGGGTCGCAGAAGAAGCTCTGTTTATTGCTGGAGCTCCTGAAGCCTCATTACAACGTATGAAAGAGATGTATGAAAGTCAGGTGGAATCAGGCTTATCGACGCTCTATGAAAAATTTCCTAAGGGCGGAAGCTACAACCACGCCTGGAATGGTTCAAATACGGTTTTATCTAAGTATGTGTCTGGTGTAAAACCGACCAAAGTAGCTTGGAGTGAGTTTGAAATAATGCCTACCATGCTATATTTCAAAAGATTGAAGAAAACCATTCCAACTGTAAAAGGAATAATAGATATTAGTATTGAAAAAAGTGAAGAAGATTATGAGTTATCACTTAATTCTCCTAAAGAAACGACTGCTATTGTTGGTATTCCAAAGGATGAAAAAGAAGTTGAAACTGTAAAAGTTAACGGTGTTGTAGTTTGGAAAAACGGGAATGGTAAAAAAAAGATAAAGGAATTATCATTTGAAAAAGACGATGGCTCTTACCTCGTATTCAAAGTAAGTGCAGGGAATTGGAATATTGTTGCTACTTATAATAACTAGGTGCTCATATTTAAGCGGGGGCTGACCTCCTTCACAAGATATCTCCTAAGTAGTTGAAGTTAAAAAAAGGAATATATGAGATACACATTACTTGTCGCATTTGTATTAGCATGTCATGTTAACTATGCACAGCAAGCGGCTACTGCTACTTCTAGTACATCAATCATTAGCACGGATTGCTGGAGTAATAACCCTGTGATAGCTACATCCACACAGCAAAATTCGCTGGCTGTTTTTGAGAATTATGTTTACACCGTATTTTATAATACTGAAAGGTACCTTTGTATATCGCGAAGTGATAATTATGGTATAGATAACTGGAAAACTGTAGTGCTTTCTCACTGTTATGAGATGAGAAATGGAGTGTATGATAACCACAATACTCCGAATATTGCTATTTCACCAAAGGATAAGAGAATACATCTGTCTTTTGACATGCATGCTCGTGACCTGAGGTATATGATTTCTACCGAAAATTTGGCTGTGGCACCCGATAGCCTATTTACAGCGGAAAAATTTGGTGCCGTTAGGGATTACCTTACGGAAGATAAAACTACCGTGACGCAAGTTACCTACCCGCGTTTCATTATTGGCAATGATAGTACCTTGATTTTTTCTTACCGAGGTTTAGGCGGTAGTGGTAATGCTAATAGTTATATTGCTACATACAGGAATGATGGCTATTGGAACACCCCGATACAAATTGTTAACGGGAAAACCGGTACATACTCGGGTGCTGTAGGTTCTTCAAGTACGCGCTGTGCTTACTTTAATGATTTTGTGTATAAATCAGGGGTTATATATCTTACATGGATGTGGAGAGAAACACCTGATATGGCTACCAATCACGATCTGATGTTTGCCTATTCTGAAGACAACGGGGCGACTTGGAAAAATACAAACAATAATTCATTGTCAGTACCAATGCATCTTAATTCTAATGGTTTAAAGGTGGCTTCAATACCACAAAATACTGATCTAATAAATCACAATGGTTGTGCTGTGGATGGCTCGGGTAATGTGCATGTCGTGGTTCGAGCTGGTTCTATTTATACACATTATTATAGAATAGGGACACAATGGAGAAGCCAAATAATCGACATTGGTGGTTTTGCTGGAGATCGTCCGAAACTATATTGTGACAGCACTACCAATACACTTTATATGCTCATAAGGAGAGGAGACGAATTACGCTTGTTTGCAAGCTATCCTAATGGTGAGCAGTGGGATGAATGGACTAGAGTGAAAGGGATAAGTGACAGTTATGTGTCGGCAAGTAACAGTTTTATTACTGATGATGGCAAAATATTGCGTACCATGGCTGTAACTTCAGAGAACGAATTGCACCTTATTACATGGAACTTAACAAGCTATAGCCCGTTAATTACCCCTGCTGATACCATTAAAGAGTTAGGATTTAAAAATATATACCATACCCAAGAAATTGATCTAGGTACTAACCTAAGTATAGAGGCTACAGTGGGTAGTGCATATAAAGAGGTGTCCTTATGGTCTGGAACAAACAACCTTGGCACATTGACCAGTGCTCCTTATGTATGGTCTGGGCATCCTATTTTGACAAACATGACAGAGCCTTCTTATACCTTTTAGCTTATAGCTATAGATTCTAGCAATGTAGAAGTTGTAAGAACAGTGACGATCAAAACTATAGTGCCCTTAGTAAATGCTTTCTCTGGAGAGGGGCAGTATAAATTCTATAATTCAGGCAGATCAAAATGGATGGGCTATGATGTGGCCATAGATGATATATTGGTGGCCGATGCCGGAGAGGCTGACAGCAATAAGTTTAACATTGTAGCCAATGGCGATAGGTTTAATATGTATACTGGTGATAATCAAAAAGTGGTTATT
>JBFHER010000161.1:0-9014 GCA_041584055.1 Bacteroidales bacterium | reverse complement strand
TGCATCCAGTGATTGAAATCTTCAATCTCAAGGGCTTTTTTCTGAGCAAATGCTGATATTAAAACACACGTTAGAACAAGTGAAAAAACATGCTGCATAATTATTTATTTGACTGTAAGCAGAAGTAAAAGTATAAAAAAACATACATTTTGAAACTCAAAAAAACATTTTCCCTATAAAACGGACTTTGTTTGGTCCTTCACAGACATCTCTACAACAGGATATTATATTTTAACATTCCAAAGCATAAAAATAAACCTGATGTTTGCCTATCTTTGGTCTTCAATCCATTGAAAATTTTATTAAATCAAGCGTATGTCCCAAAATGAAAACAAAATAAAATGTCCGAATTGTGGACAAATCATAGACGTTAACTCAGCACTTTCTCATGAACTGGAATCAGAAATAAGGAAAAAATACACCAATTATCTGGCGGAAGAGAAAAAGAAACATGAAGCAAGTCTTGCCCAAATGAACAAGGATCGTGCAGCCATTGCCAAAGAGAAAGAAAATCTGCAGTCATCCATAGAAGATGGCATCCGGAAGAAATTAAAAGAAGAAAGGCAAAACATTGAAACCCGGTTGCGCAAGCAGTTGGCCGAAGAGCAATCAGATCAAATGCAAATGCTGCAAAAGGAGATTGAAGACAAGTCTTCAAAATTAAAAGAATTCAACAAGGCGCTTGCACAGGTAGAGCAGTTGAAGCGTGAAAAAGAGACCTTGCGTGACGAGATAAAACTGGAATCTCAAAAGGAAATAACTGAACAGGTTAACAAAGAAAAACAAAGAATACAGAAATCTCTTGATGAGCAAAATGA
Source organism: Bacteroidales bacterium (assembly GCA_041584055.1). Taxonomy (GTDB): domain Bacteria; phylum Bacteroidota; class Bacteroidia; order Bacteroidales; family UBA5342; genus JBFHER01. Next base: position 8,196 of record JBFHER010000161.1, on the reverse strand, counting down.
ATTAAAGATCAAAGAAAAAGATCACATCATTCAACAACTGCATACCCAATTAAAAGATGCCCAGTTAAAAGCCCAGCAGGGCTCCATGCAAATTCAGGGAGAGGTTCAGGAACTTGCCATTGAAGAATGGTTGCAAAACCAGTTCCCCCTTGACAGCATTGAAGAGATTAAAAAAGGTGTTCGTGGTGCTGACTGTGTTCAGATTGTGAATACCAGGGCGCATCAGAACTGCGGATCCATTTATTATGAAAGCAAGCGCACCAAGGATTTTCAGGCCGGATGGATTGAGAAATTTAAAACCGACATGCGAAACCGCAATGCCAGCATTGGTGTTCTGGTGACTGAAGCGATGCCGAAAGACATGGATCGCATGGGCATGAAAGAAGGCGTTTGGATATGTACCTTTGAAGAGTTCAAGGGACTGTGTCATGTACTGCGGGAGTCAGTTGTTCAAATCAACAATGCTGTCGCAACGCAGGAGAACAAGGGTGACAAGATGGTGATGCTCTATGATTATCTGACCAGCAGTGAATTCAGAATGCAGATAGAAGCCATCGTGGAAGGATTTACAGAGATGCAAAGCGAACTCACCAGGGAGCGACGGGCCATGGAAGGCATCTGGAAGCGCCGGGAGAAACAAATTCAAAAAGTTGTGCTTAACACCACACATATGTTTCAATCCGTAAAAGGAATTGCAGGAAATGCAATAGCACCGGTACGGGCGCTGGAGATAGAAGGTGATGAGGATTTAGAAGGGAGCGAAGAGTGATGAATGGCCTTACCCCGGGCCCCTCTCCTTCCCAGCGAAAAAGCTGAACTGAGAGGAGAGCAATAAATTTGGATAGATGAAGTTCCCCCTTTCCAGGAGGCGAGGCCACTTACAACATTTGGGTAAAAATAAAACAATCTTTAAAAACTGAAGAAAGGTCCACTTCGTTTTTAAACAATCCAAACACAGAAGCACCACTTCCCGACATGGATGCATAAACAGCACCGTAGTAATACAATTTTTCTTTCACTGCTCCAATTTCAGGATAAGACCTAAATACAGAAGTCTCAAAGTCGTTAACAAGCCGCCCCTTCCATTTTTCAACAGGCAGATGAATGATCTCTTCCAGAGGATGTTTGGGCTTTGCAGGCACCACATACTTGTAAGCCTCAGCTGTGGGTACAACCACATTCGGTTTTATCAGCACTAAAAAGTAGCCCGACAAATCAATCGCTAAAGACTGAAGCACATCGCCTATCCCCTTTGCCAGTGAAGGCTCGTTATCAACAAAGAATGGACAATCAGCACCAATCTTTGCACTCAATGCTTTCAGTTCGTCCGTTGACAGCCCCAGTTCGGCAAGTTCATCCATTGCTTTTAACGCAAAGGATGCATCGGACGACCCTCCCCCGAGACCTGCACCAAAAGGAATAACTTTATGCAAATGCACTTTCAATTTTGGCATGGGGTATATGCCTGACAGCAGTTGATACGCTTTTTCAACCAGATTTTCGCCGGCCTTAGCGGGCAAACCAATCCCACTCTGTGAAAATGACAGATCCTGTGCTTCTCCGGGTATTATCTCCAAAATATCACACAAGGCAATCGGATAAAACAACGTTTCCACATTATGGTAGCCATCTTTTCTTTTTTCAACAATGTTTAACCCTAAATTTATTTTGGCATTTGGAAATACAATCATTGGCTTCAATTTTCAACAAATTTAATATCCTCTTATCAATTAACAATCCCACTAACAGCTTGTCAACAATTATTCTTCTACTAAATTACTCTTTTCATGACACTTGAATAATTTAATTAACAAAAATATTATGTTTACTTTCTGCTGCGCAGAATTCATTATTTTTGATCTTCCGCTTCCGGCTCAAAGGTGTGCAATTCACTTGCTAAAAATAGTATTTTTACAAGCGCAGAAAATTAATTTTTTTGTCCAACTTTTGTGACAATAAATATCAGTATTTAGATAATGGCTCAAAAACAAACATACAACAACACGCGCAAAAACAAAGTCATCCCTGCCAATGAATTCGGAAAGCTTCCACCACAGGCCATTGAGCTTGAGGAGGCTGTTCTGGGAGCTTTAATGCTTGAGAAGAATGCATATCCGGTGGTGGGAGATATATTAAAACCGGAATGTTTCTACAAGGAAGCGCACCAAAAGATATTTGAAGCCATTGTTGACCTGTTTACTAAAGAGAATCCGGTGGACATGCTCACAGTCACCGACCAGTTATTGCGAAAAGGATACCTGGATGAAGTTGGCGGACCTGTTTATATCTCTCAACTGACAGCTAAAGTTGCATCTGCTGCTCACATTGAGTATCACGCCCGTATTATTTCCCAGAAATTCATCCAACGGGAACTGATTCGTGTTTCTTCTGAGATTCAAAATCAGGCTTATGATGACAGCATGGATGTTGAAGAACTTCTTAACAGTGCAGAATCGGGAATATATAAAATTGCTCAGACCGGGTCTAAGAATGAAACCACCCAGATCAATGCTGTTATCGGTGAGGCACTCCATAACATGGAGGAAGCCTCAAAGCAAAAAGAAGGCCTTAGTGGACTGGCTTCAGGTTTTACCGGCATCGATAAAATGACGTCAGGCTGGCAAAAGTCGGACCTTGTAATTATGGCTGCCCGTCCGGCCATGGGAAAAACTGCCTTTATCATTTCCATGACGCGGAACATTGCTTTGGACTACAAAGAGCCCATTGCTATTTTCTCTCTTGAGATGTCTAATGTTCAGTTGGTGAATCGACTGATATCCAGTGAGTGTGAAATAGAAGGGGAGAAAATTAAAAACGGTCGACTTGCTCCCGCAGAATGGAGTCATCTTCATAAAAAGATAAAAAATCTTCAGGATGCCCCCATCTTTTTAGACGACACCCCGGGTTTATCCATTTTTGAACTGCGTGCCAAATGCAGGCGTTTAAAAAAGAAGCATGATATAAAAGCTGTCTTTATCGATTATCTTCAGCTCATGAATGCCTCCGGCATGAACCCCGGAAGTCGGCAGGAAGAAGTAAGTATGATCTCCAGATCACTCAAAGGACTGGCGAAAGAGCTCAGTATTCCAATCATTGCCCTGTCTCAGCTCAACCGTGGTGTTGAAGGCCGGACTGGCTACGAAGGAAAACGGCCACAGCTTTCCGATTTGCGAGAATCCGGTGCCATCGAACAGGATGCAGACATGGTTATCTTTATCCACCGTCCTGAATATTATGGCATCACACAGGATCCTGACGGAAATGACCTGATGGGAATTGCTGAAATCATCATTGCCAAGCATAGGAACGGGGCGACCGGAAATGTACCACTGCGCTTCAGAAAGGAACTTGCCAAGTTTGTGGATCCGGAAAATGATTTCGGGAACCCGGCAAGCAGACCCATCACCCTTGGTTCAAAAATGAACGAAACGCCAGACTCAAGCTTAGGAGGCGTACCTGTTGATGAGAAAGACCCATTTGGGATCGGGGTCCCTCCTCCGAGCTTTTAATCGGAAGGTATTTAACCTGATTTTTAAAGAAAAAGTTCCTGACTACAGGCAATTCTGAATCCACATATGCGCCTTCAATACGCTGTAAGTTGTAGAAGCCATTCCATCCTAAAGATTGTCCATTATTGGTTGTTGTATTTCCAACGCTTTGCATTTGCATGCATCAAAAAATCCTTCTCCGATAGGAAAGTCTTTAAAACAGAAATAGAGACACTTCAAACCAGTCTACATGATTTTTACCGTTAATTGAGTAAATTTAGAGCTCAATTAAATAACATAAACACTCACTAACAATCTTTTAACTATTTTATATATATAATAAGCTATATTTGTGCCATATTTGATGTTATGAAAGATTTTAAGGTTTTAAATTTTGCAACTGTTATTCCTGAGGCAATTTCAAATTTCTCAGATCTGGATGCAATGGGTTTTGTTGGGGAAAAGATGCTCACTTATGCTGAGTTGGGAGAAAAAATTTCAGCTGTTCAGGCATTTCTGGAAGCCAACAATGTAAAACCGGGAGAGAAGGTGATTCTACTTAGTCAGAACATGCCCAACTGGGGTGCTGTCTATTTTGCGCTACAAATAATGGGAATCATTGCTGTCCCGGTATTGCCGGACTTCAACCCTCACGAAATTGAGAATGTACTGAATCATTCTGAAGCAGAAACCATATTCATATCCGAGAACCTCGAATTTAAAATCAAAGACATTAACAACGAGAATTTAAAGTTCGTTGTAAGAATGGACAACTTCCACATTCTTAAAAGCACTGACAAAGCTGTTGCTTTTAATCCGGAAGGTCGTTCTTCAAATACATATCAACCTGATGAAAACGATTTGGCAATCCTAATCTACACATCCGGCACCACGGGTGATTCAAAGGGAGTAATGTTATCGCAGAAAAATGTACTCATCAATGCAATTCAGGGAGGAGACACCCAGAAAATTAAGCCCAAAGAGCGATTTTTATCGGTTTTACCATTGTCTCACACCTATGAAAACACACTTGGTTTAATTTTGCCAGTCATGTCTGGAGCCAACATAACATATTTACGCAAGCCCCCCACTGCAAGCGTACTGGTTCCAGCAATGCAGAAAGTAAAGCCGCAATACATGCTCACAGTACCAATGATTATTGAGAAGGTATTTCGAAACAAAGTTTTACCTGGCATACAAGCTAAACCCATTACAAAAGCGCTGTACAAATTTAAACCGACACGCAGCTTACTTCATAAGATCGCTGGTAAAAAATTATATGAGACCTTTGGCGGAGAATTAAAATTCTTTGGTATTGGCGGAGCCAAGCTGGATGGTGTTGTGGAACAATTTCTTCGGGATGCAAAGTTTCCTTATGCCATTGGTTATGGGCTAACAGAAACTGCTCCCATGCTTGCCGGATCCAATCCTCAGATGACTAAACTGCAAGCCATTGGACCTGCCGCGCTCTATTGTGAAATTAAAATAAACAATCCGGATCCGGTTACCGGAGAGGGAGAAATCTGGGGACGCGGTCCAAATGTAATGCTGGGTTATTATAAAAATGAAGCCAAAACAAAAGAGGTGCTCACCGACGACGGCTGGTTTAAAACGGGAGATCTTGGTGTGTTTGACAAGGATGGCTGGCTAAGTCACAGGGGGCGTTTAAAGAACATGATTGTTGGTGCAAACGGAGAAAACATTTACCCTGAAGATATCGAGTCACTGATCAATAATTTCAAACACGTTGTGGAATCTATTGTGATTGAGAAAAAAGGACGCCTTGTTGCCATGGTTCATTTTAACAGAGAAGAGATGGAACAACGCATCAAGGAAATGACATCCGAAATCTCCCAAATCGTGGACGAGCGTAAAAAGGAAATAAGGCAAATGGTAGACGAAGCCATCGAAGAGCTATCCAAAGAATTGAAAGCACACATCAATGCCCGTGTGAATAAATTCTCTAAGATACAGGACCTGATCATACATGCAGATCCTTTTCAAAGAACGGCCACACAGAAGATTAAACGATTCCTCTACGCTTAATTGAGCATAATGCAAATAAAATGGCTTAATAAAGACATCAACACCAGTAATAAAAGATCACAGATATTCTAATCTTCATATCTGAACGAAACTTTAATTTTTACCCGGTAATCTTCAATGATGCCATCTTTGATGTGCATATCAAGTTTCGAAACTTCCGCAATACGCAGATCACGTAAACTTTTTGATGCTTTAGTAATAGCAGTTTGGGCAGCTTTCTCCCATGACTCTTTACTGGTACCAACCAATTCAATAATTTTGTAAACGCTGTCAGACATAACATTAAATTTTAAAAGTTTTACATCACTCATATAAAGTTATGACTTTCGCAGTTCAAAGTCAATGTTTCTATTGACCAAGCATTTTAATGATCCCCATATTAATTCATTTCAGACAAAATGCATCGTTTATTCATTATTTCTAAATAACTTTATGCTTCACTAAATAAACAATCATGATTATAGTAACAACAGAAACCATTCCTGGCAAAACAATTACTGAAGCGCTCGAAATTGTTCGGGGAAGTACGGTGAGAGCGCGTAATGTTGGCCGGGATATAATGGCAGGATTTAAAAACATTGTTGGAGGTGAAGTCTCTGAGTACACGGAGCTTTTGGCACATGCACGGGAACAATCTCTACAACGCATGAAGAACAACGCACAAAACATTGGCGCGGATGCCATAGTAAATGTTAGATTTATGACATCTACTGTTGCTCAAGGCATGGCCGAGATCCTTGTTTACGGAACAGCTGTTAAAATCAAATAATATGTGGGTCCTTTGGATTTATGGCATTGCTGCTGTCATCTCGGTGATCATTATCGTCTCCTTGATCTTTAAACGGATCAAAGACAGAGATAAGGAAGATTTTGAGAAACGGAAGTACTGATTCTGTGGCAAGATGAACAGGCCCTGTTGACTGGCATTTTATTATAGCTATTCAATGTCTGCACACACAGCAGGCACGATCCTTGTATTTCTTAAAAAGAAAGCTGATTGCGATCCCATCACCTCCGGGTTGCAGCTGATTCCAATCGGCTGATTTATAATTTCTTATTTTATCTGTTTTTTTAAGGAAAAAGTTTCTATATTTGCAGCCCAAAATTGTAGGTTGTAATAAATTAAATTAATTAAACAGAATGCCAACAAAAATTAGATTAGCAAGACACGGACGGAAACGTCACGCGTTCTACCACATTGTGGTAGCAGATAGCAGGGCGCCACGGGATGGTAAGCATATCGAAAGAATTGGATCATATAATCCAAACACCAATCCTGCTACGATAGATTTAAACTTCGAAAGAGCACTTCATTGGGCTCAAACCGGCGCTCAACCTACTGATACAGTGCGTTCAATTCTGTCTAAAGAGGGTGTTTTATATTTAAAACACTTACTCAAAGGAGTAAAAAAAGGTGCAATCGATCAAGCAGAAGCTGATCAGAAATTTGAAGCATGGAAAGCTTCAAAAGCACAGAAAAACGAAGCAGTACAAAGCAAAGTGAATGCAGACAACATGGCTGCTTACGAAGAACGCATGGCTGCTGAGAAAAAAGTAAATGAAGCTCGTGCTGAAGCAATTGCTGCTGAAAAAGCTGCATTGCGTGCAGAAGCTGAAGCTGCTGCAAAAGCAGAAGCAGACGCAAAAGCTGCTGAGAAAGCTGCTAAAGAGGCTGAAAAAGCCGAAAAAGAAGCTGCAAAAGCTGCAAAAGAAGAGCCAGCTGCTGAAGTGGTAGAATCTATTACAGAAATTGTAGAAGAGGCTCCTGCTAAAGTTGCTAAAGAAGAAACCAAGGAAGAACCCAAAGAAAAAGCTGAATAATCAGTTTTCTTCCATACAAAACAAAAAACCGTCCAAATGGACGGTTTTTTTTATGCCTTTTTTATAAATTTATGAATCCATCGCCACAAGGTTGAAAAACGTTCTAGCTTTGAATTGTAAACTTTTGATATCTACTTAAGGATTAAACGCAAATGCATTGAAAAAGAAAGCGCTGTATTGGCACGAGACAAAGCATGGAATCCATTGTACGCTTTGTCCTAACAATTGTATATTAAAAGAAGGTCAGCGATCAACCTGCAGAACCAGAATCGTTGAAAATGGAATCCTATATACCCTTGCGTATGGCAATCCGGTTGCGAGTCATGTGGATCCTATTGAAAAGAAGCCATTGTATCATTTCAAACCAGGGCATCACACCTATTCTATTGCCACTGCCGGTTGCAACCTGCATTGCAAAAACTGTCAAAACGCATCCATATCACAAACAGCGCCAATACCTTTACAACAACCGATCCTTCCGGAGGAGATCGTTCAAAAAGCAAAGCATTCAGGGTGTGAAAGCATTTCACTGACATATACTGATCCGGTTGCTTATTTTGAATATGCCATGGCGATTGCCAAAGAAGCCAAACGCAATGACATTCCAGTCATCCTTGTTTCTGCAGGATATATTAACCCGGCGCCTCTCATGGAGCTACTCCCTTACATTACAGCAGCAAACATCGATCTAAAATCCATGTCAGAAGAATTCTACCATTCAAACTGCAAGGCAAAACTGGCACCTGTTCTTGCAGCAATCAAAACACTTCATAAATCGCATGTCTGGCTTGAACTGACTCACCTCATCATTTCTGGGTTAAACGACAATGAAGAGCAATTC
>JBFHER010000160.1:0-9084 GCA_041584055.1 Bacteroidales bacterium | reverse complement strand
TTCTGTTGTCTAGGGTCAGGATTACTTTATTGATAATTAGCCATGCTTATTGAAATTGTAAAGGACTAACTAAATGTTGTAATTTTTGAACCTATGTTCTTTATGGAGTGAAATATAATCTATAAATTTATGCATTAAATTGCTGAATTTCCTAAGATGTGAATAATTATAGCGTGGATGTATGTGTGCTTTCCTGGAAAGTTCTCACCGATTAAAGCCGGCTGAGGCAGCAAGAAAGAACGATCATGTATCAACGCATCCAAAACATATTTGCTTATGAAAAAAGTATTTCTGTTTAGTATTATTTGCCTTTTCTCCATTTCCGGATACGCACAAGCTTTGCATCTGTATGGAGGAGAAAATCATGATGTTTATCTGGGGTGCATTAATGGTTCCAAATTCGATGAAAACTCTATTTGGAATAAGGAGGGACAGTTTGGTTCTAAAAATGATCAAAATTCAATATGGAACATGGAAGGTTATTTTGGTTGTGCGGAGAATCCCTTCTGTCCCTGGAATGAAAATGCACTGACACCACCAATCATTAAAGGCAACAAAGGAAGGAAGTACGGCTATCTCACCTTGAATAAACAAAACATTGACAGAGCAACTTTTAAGTTGGCTTTGGAGCTTTACAAACACCACCGTGAGATCAGAGAAGATCTTGATCTGTGGTTTGATAAGATCTTTCGTTAAGCAGACTGAAAATAGCGAAACAAAAAACCCTGCTCTTATAAGAGCAGGGTTTTAACTTTTGCTGTTTAGGGTGGAAGACCGGGTTCGAACCGGCGACCTCTGGAACCACAATCCAGCGCTCTAACCAACTGAGCTACAACCACCATTTTATTGCGGTGCAAATATAATTCTCTGTTTTTAATTTACCAAACCAAAAACACCTCTTTTTGATGTTATTTTTAAGATAATATGAATGCCTTTAAAATCCCGTGCAAATCCTGTATTGAAAAGCGCTTTCATACTTTCTGAGGTCAGTAAAATTCTTTCATTTCAGCCAGGACTTCATCCCCTTAACTTACATTAGCAAAGGTCTTTAAATTGAAGGATTTTAAGATGTGAGCAAACGTTGGGCCATTGTGCTGTTAGCTTCATCGTTAAATTTGGGCGAGGGTAATGCAAAAAAAAAGAAGAAATCCGGAGATTTCTTCTTTCTGAGTTTTTTCTAATATGGTATTAGACTGCAAGGTAAAAGAACCTTGGTGATTACTTTGGACACATCAAATGTCTCCTTTTTCCTCATTTTTGCAAATTTTTACAATATGTTGTATAACACATAAATGTTAATTTTTAGGCGTTTGAAAGATATATGATAGTTTGGTGTGTATCTTGTCATCATATAACTAGTTTATTTATTGGTTGATATGTGTCAGCACAGAACAGTTCAGATGAGATTTGTCATGTATTGTGTTGACGTTATGATATTTTTAATTTTTTTCAATTTTTTATGGATGTTGAACAAAAATGAATTGAAATTCATCCGTTTTATTCTTATGATCCAATTTTTATTTTAGTTTTTCACGTTATTGAAAATAAAGAAAAACTAAAAATGGGAACTATTCGTTCAGATTTATGAGACCTTCCGGAAGATTTGCGGTAATCTGCTGTTTCTTTTCATCGATGTGAACAAGTAATTCTTTTGCCATAGGCACCAAAAAGTTTCCATTGTCATTTTCAATTTCCAACAATGGATTATTTGGATTGTCAATAAAATCAACCACCTTTCCTAAATATAGGCCTGCTTCATCAACGAGCATGTAATCAACAAGAGCGGAAGCATCAGGCATGAAATTCACATGAATGTGATGGTTTTTGGGAGAATAAAGATCACAGTTTACAAAAGGAGTGGTCCCTTCAACTGAATGTATATGATCAAATTTAATGTGCCCGCTGTTGTTCTGAGAGATGGTGTAATCCTCAACAAAAAAAGGAACCAGATAGTTATCATACTCAACTAAAAGAACATCAATAAAATCATCTGGTTGGTAATTGCTTAAAAAGGTAACATTAAATGCTCCTGCAATGCCATGGGGTTTGTTCAATTGGCCAACTTTAATATGGTCTTCTTTACGTAACATAGTCTTGTAAATATATGAAAAATTCAAATATAAATACAAGCGTCGCTTCAGATTATGGTCTATACCCCTGGTGACATGACTTCATCGCCCTAAATAACAAAAGCGTTCCGTGTTATACGAAACGCCTTTGTGATCCAGACAGGATTCGAACCTGTGACCCACAGCTTAGAAGGCTGTTGCTCTATCCAACTGAGCTACTGGACCGATTTTTTTTCGAAAACTGAAGCTGCTTATCAATTTTGCGGTGCAAATATAAATAAATTTGTGTAATTCGTAAGACTAAAATGCATCTTTATAGTTCAAGCTGCCTTTTCAGATCTTCCACACGTTTTGATGTTTTATTTACCTCATTTTTTAAATCCTTTATGCTCAGGATTATCTGACTCATGTCGTAAGCCATTCGAATGGCATCCTTGTCGTATTGTTCCATCACAATATAGTATGGATTTTTGCATTTAAACATCACTTTGAGGCGTTGGTCACTGTTGTTTACAATGAAACTAACAACACCATTATCGGTACCGTTTCTGTAGTTCACCGTTTCCCATACTTCTCCACCATCATCAAAGCTTCTGTTGTCCAAACCCTTCTCTATCACAGATGTTTCGGCATACAATCCTTCATTGTAAACTTTTATACTGTGATGATGAATGTTCTTCGTTCCATGATAACGACTTGAAATATAAAACTTTCCCTGATCATCCACATGTGCCTGGATGTAAGTGCGATCGTAAGAATTGGAGACCTGCTGCCGCTTATGGGTATAATGACCTGGATTTCCAGGATTATAAACAAAATGTTTTTTAAGCTCTTCTAAATTTCGCTCCTGAAGAAGGAGAAGACTGTCAAAATATATAAGACTTTTCTGCTGTTCGATAATTTCAACTTTCCCCAATAATTTCTGTCCCTGAGCAATAATCTCATACTGATCAGGAAATGCATCTGAAAGCGAATCAATGATTAGTTTTGCTTCATTGAATTTGTTTTCCTCCAGCAATTCTCTTGCTGCTTCAAGTCTTTCCGTTGCTAATTCCTGTGGATTGGGGCCGCAAGACACCATTAAAACGATAACGATAATAAAAGGGAGAAGTTGTTTCATTTAAGCATTTTGTTGTTTCACGCAAATTTAAGGAATCTGATTGAAATACATTGCGATTAACAAAAATTAGCAGTTTTACATGCAAAACAGTAGATTTATCATTTGGGAAAGGTACGCAACCCCCCGGAGCACTAACACTTATCAACATACACAAATACTATGGGGTTTGATTTTTGATTTTAAAAGTACAATTGTTAATAAACTTCTAAAATCATTTCATGCAATCACTGTAAAAAGAATAAAAAGAGTTTATTTTTGGCAAAATTTTAATTGCACGCGATGCTTTGAAAGGATGAACAGGATTATAATTCCTGAGAGCTGACATGAATCATCGTGATGTAAGGTAATTCTAAATAAATAACAATGAATTGGTTTGAAGTAAAAGTTAAATATCAGAAAGTAGACGAGAATGGTAAGGAAAAGAAGGTGACAGAGCCCTACTTGCTGGATGCCATGTCGTTTACCGAAGCAGAAGCCCGTATCATGGAAGAAATGGAGCCTTTTCTGGGTGAGGTTTTTGAGGTCGCAAATATCCGTCGGGCAAATTATTCAGAGATTTATCGTGATGAAACAGGTGATCGCTGGTATAAGTGTAAGGTGGTATTTGTTACCATCGATGAAGAAAAGGGAAAAGAGAGAAAGGTTGCCAACTTTATGTTGGTTCAGGCAAACGATATGCAACATGCTTACAATAATCTACTGAAAAGCCTGGAAGGAATCATTGTTGATTACGAAATTTCTTCCATCACAGAAACACCCTTAATGGATGTGATTCCATATTTCAGTGATGATGTTGATGCTGACATACCGGATCATTTGAAACCGGTTGCTGATTTAGAGGAAGAAGTAGAAGATGAAGAGGAAGTGGCAGAAGAAATAGACTGATAGGCAATCGGTTGTTTGTGAAATGGCCATATGAAGCCCCTGGCTTTTTTGCAAACTAAATTTTTAAAGGTAAATCATTAACGGTGCTCATTCTTTAGGGAATTAATATTTCTGCCTATGCTGCGAATCAGCAGATTTTTAATATGAAATGTTGATTGAGGCATACTAATGCTCACCTTTCAATATGTTGTAGAATAATGTTATAAAACATGTTTCATCCTTTAAAAACTTGGAATATTGAAGTTTTAGAACTAATTTTGTGTGAATTTGAAAGATTATATTTGAGAGAACAGATAAATCTCAATTAATGAATACATCTGCTAGGATCTATTTGATTGATAGTCACTAAAAATGGTGATTTTTTTATGAGGAGTTATAAATAGAGAATAGCACAATTACATTTATATGCAAAGTGGATTACCAAAAGCTCAGGGGATGTATCACCCAGCAAATGAGCATGACAATTGTGGCATCGGCTTTGTGGCGAATATTAAAGGTCAAAAGTCCCAGGAGATTATCCAGAGGGGATTAGAAGTGCTCGTTAATATGACCCACAGGGGTGCTGAAAGCGCCGATAACAAATCCGGCGATGGAGCAGGTATTCTGGTACAGGTACCTCACGAATTTAATGTTTCTCAAGGCATTAAAGTCCCTATGCCCGGTCGCTATGGTACCGGACATGTTTTTTTACCAAACGATCCGTATGAAGCGGACAACTGTTTGGAAGTTCTTAACAAGACCATTAAGGAAGAAGGTCTGGAATTGATCGGATACCGTGATGTGCCTGTGAATAGCAGTGTGATTGGCGAAATCGCCATGAAAACGGAGCCTCAGATCAAGCAAATTTTTGTAAAGGGTAACCTTGAACAAGATGCTTTGGAACGTAAGCTTTATGTTGTTCGTAAATTAGTTGAAAAAGCAATCCGGGAGTCAAATCTTGTAGAAAAAAGAGCTTTCTACATTCCGAGTTTGTCAACTAAGATTATGATTCTCAAGGGGATGTTAACTCCTGAGCAGGTGGGGCAATACTATTTAGACCTGAACAATCCTAAATTCGTGAGCGCCATTGCACTGGTTCACTCCCGATTCTCAACCAACACATTCCCAACCTGGGATTTGGCTCAGCCTTTCCGCTTTTTGGCACATAATGGTGAAATAAATACAATCAAAGGAAATCGATTGTGGATGCAGGCACGTGAGGCCTTGCTGAAATCAGATCTTTTGGGTGAAGACCTTAAAAAAGTATTTCCAATCATTGAGCCAAATAAATCAGACTCGGCTTCATTGGACAATGCAATGGAATTTTTATTCATGGCGGGTCGTTCACTGCCACATGCCCTGAGCATGTTGATCCCGGAATCATTCAATTCAAAGAACCCGATTCCCGATAGTTTAAAAGCATTTTATGAATATCATTCTACGATTATGGAGCCATGGGATGGACCGGCTTCCATCGTATTTTCTGACGGACGTTACATTGGAGGAACCCTCGATAGAAATGGTCTGCGTCCTTCACGGTATATTATTACCAAGAATGATATGATTGTAATGGGATCTGAAGTTGGGGTTCAAAAGTTCCCTGCTGAGGATATCAAGTACAAAGGACGCTTGCGTCCTGGAAAACTTCTGTTGGTTGACACACAATTCGGAATTATTATTCCTGATGAAGAAATCAAGGCAGAATTAACGCGTCGTAACCCATATCAAAACTGGTTAAAGGAAAATCGCCTCGATCTGGAAGAAATCAAGGTCGTAAAACGTGTTCCTACCGAAATGGGCGAACGATTTGATGAATACAAAAAAATATTTAACTATACCAAAGAGGATGTCCGAGACATTCTTGTGCCAATGTCGCTCCAGTCCATGGAACCAACAGGTTCGATGGGAAATGATACGCCGCTAGCGGTTCTTTCGAATGATACACAATCATTTTTTAATTATTTCCGTCAGACTTTTGCGCAGGTAACCAATCCACCCATCGATCCAATTCGTGAGGGGCTGGTGATGTCGTTGACAAACTACATTGGTTCAGTTAGCCAGAATATATTGGAGGAATCTCCAAACATTTGTAAGTTGATTAAATTTGATCAACCGATAATTACAAACACCGACCTTGGCAAGATCAAGGACATGCATCGCGATGAGTTTACACATGCAACCATTGATATGATGTACCCGCTTGTAGATGGTGAGCTTGGACTTGAAAAAGCACTTGATCGTATTTGTGCCGAAGCAGAAAAAGCGGTGGATGAACAGAAAAATTACATTATCCTTTCTGACAGAAAGGTGGATAAGGATCAAGTGGCGATTCCTTCATTGCTTGCAACCTCAGCAGTACATCACTCACTGATTCGCGCTAAAAAGCGGATGCAAACAGGTTTGATCGTTGAAACAGGAGAGGCTCGTGAAGTGATGCATTTTGCACTGCTTTTAGGATACGGTGCATCCGTTATCAATCCTTATGTTGCTTTTGCTGCAATTCAGGAACAATGCGATTTGGGTGTAATCAATCTGGAATATCCGAAAGCACGAGAAAACTACATTAAAGGCATTGGAAAAGGCATCCTTAAAGTAATGTCAAAAATGGGTATTTCTACTTTGCGTTCTTATCATGGTGCTCAGATGTTTGAGGCTGTGGGGGTTGATAAAGGTGTGATTGATAAGTATTTCACAACAACCATGAGTCGTATCGGTGGCGTTGCTCTTGAAGAGATTGCGAAAGAAGCCATCATGGTGCATCACAAAGCCTACGACCCACGGACTACCTCAAGACTTGAATCCAAAGGGACTTACGCATATCGTCATAATGGAGAACATCATGCATGGAATCCTGAAACCATTGGTTTGTTGCAGTGGTCCACAAGTCATAACGATTACAGGAAGTTCAAAGAATTCTCGAAGCTTGTTGATGAACAGAATAAAACATCCTTTATAAGAGGTTCGTTCAAATTGAAGAAAAATCCAATTGATATTTCGGAAGTTGAGCCTGCATCAGAAATTATGAAGCGTTTTGTGACCGGAGCGATGTCTTACGGTTCTATTTCTAAAGAAGCACATGAGGCCCTGGCAATGGCACTGAACAAACTGGGTGGACGAAGCAATACTGGTGAAGGAGGTGAAGATTCACGTCGTTTTATTACCAATGCACGTTCTTCAATTAAACAGGTTGCTTCCGGTCGTTTTGGTGTTACAAGCAACTACCTTGTAAATGCTGATGAGATTCAAATTAAAATTGCACAGGGAGCAAAACCCGGAGAAGGGGGACAGTTACCTGGTCATAAGGTGAATAAGATCATTGCAAAAACCCGTAATTCAACACCGGGTATTACACTGATTTCACCACCACCACACCATGATATCTATTCGATTGAGGATTTAGCCCAATTGATTTATGATTTAAAATGTACCAACCCGGATGCAATGATTTCTGTGAAACTTGTATCTGAAAATGGGGTCGGAACAGTTGCTGCAGGTGTGGCCAAAGCTTATGCTGACCTGATTACCATTTCCGGTGGGGATGGAGGAACAGGTGCTTCTCCTCAAAGTTCTATTAAACATGCAGGGATGCCCGTTGAAGTAGGTCTGGCAGAGACACAGCAAACGCTTGTGATGAACAACCTGCGTGGACGTGTAAAAATTCAGTGTGACGGTCAGTTGAAAAACGGTACCGATGTTGTGAAGCTGGCATTGCTTGGGGGTGAAGAGTTTGGTTTTGCCACTTCAGCCTTGATTGTGCTTGGGTGTGTTATGATGCGTAAATGTCATCTAAATACATGTCCTGCCGGTATTGCAACCCAAAATAAGGAATTGCGTAAACGTTTTCTTGGAAAATCGGATTATGTCGTGAACTTTTTCAGCTTTATAGCCGAAGAGGTAAGAGAATTACTGGCAGAAATGGGTTATCGTAAATTGGATGACATCATTGGAAGGACGGATTTAATTGAATTGGACGATTCAATCAAGACATGGAAATCTAAAGGTTTGGATTTTTCTCCGTTGCTCTATAAGCCTGAAAATTCGAAAACAACAGATATTCACAATACCCATACACAGGTACATAAGATTCAGGATGTTATGGATCGTGAATTGATACGTCTTGCGAACCCTGCCATCCGTAGTGGAGAAAAGGTATGGATTGCCAAGGATATCGAAAATACCGACCGTGCGGTTGGTGCGATGTTGTCCGGGGCCGTATCAAAACGTTACGGGGATGCTGGATTGCCAGCGAATACAATTAATTGCACGTTCCGGGGATCTGCCGGACAGTCTTTTGGAGCCTTCCTTGCAAAGGGAGTAAGTTTCAGACTGGAGGGAGATACCAACGATTACATGGGCAAAGGTTTGTCGGGCGGTAAAATCACCGTCGTACCTCCACATGGAACCACCTTTAAGCCGGAAGAAAACATCATTGTAGGTAACACCTTACTTTACGGTGCAACCGGTGGTGAGGTTTACGTTCGTGGTGTTGCAGGAGAACGCTTTGCTGTCCGTAACTCAGGTGCCATTGCAGTTGTAGAAGGTTCCGGTGATCACTGTTGCGAATACATGACCGGTGGTCGTGTTGTTGTGCTGGGACAAACCGGTCGTAACTTTGCTGCTGGTATGAGTGGCGGTATTGCGTATGTATTGGATGAGCGGGGAAATTTTGATTACTATTGTAACCTTGGTTTGGTAGAGATCAGTGCGGTGCAAGATCATTCTGATGTGATTGAACTTCAGGAGATCATCAATAATCACCTCCTGCATACAAATAGTGAACGGGCACGTGAAATTCTTGTTAATTGGTATGAGTATTTACCAAAATTCAAGAAGGTGATTCCATTCGAATACAAAAAGGTGATCGAGGAATTAAAATTGAGGGAGTTAAGGCTTAAGTTAAAATTAAGTGAGGACACTCCATCGGTGCGTGAGTAATTGTAAATAAGTTAATTAGTGGGGGAGACCTCTAAAAAATAAAATTATGGGAAATCCAAAAGGTTTTTTGGAAGTGGAACGCAAAGCCGCCGGATA
>JBFHER010000159.1:0-9135 GCA_041584055.1 Bacteroidales bacterium | reverse complement strand
GTAAGTATTTTGCCGCCCAATGCACCATTGAGCATTCCAACAGATATTTTAACGCTGCCAAAACTGTTTAAAAAAGCAGGTTACAAAACAGCCGTCATTGGAAAATGGCATTTAGGAATCGGAAAAGAAGGTGTTGAAACAAACTGGAATGGCGATGTTTTGCCCGGTCCATTAGAAATTGGTTTTGATTACTCCTTCCTATTACCATCAACAAATGATCGCGTCCCTTGTGTTTTCCTTGAAAATCACCGGGTTGTTAATTACGACCCCAATGATTCTATTTTTGTTGGCAAAAAGCCTGCAGATGTCAATCGCCCGGGAAGTACAATCTACCCTGATGGAAAACTCAACCGTGAAGCAATGACCTATTATAAAAGCACCCATGGCCATGATAATTCTGTGATTAATGGCATCGGAAGAATTGGTTACATGTCTGGCGGAAAAAAGGCCCTGTGGGATGATGAAAGCATGACTGATGAATTTGTTAAACAGGCAAAGAAGTACATCAATGAAAACAAAGACAAACCTTTTTTCATGTATTATGCATCTCAGGACATTCACGTACCGCGAGCGCCACACAAACGTTTTCAGGGAAAAACAGGACTCGGCTATAGAGGAGATGCAATGGTGCAATTTGACTGGGCTGTTGGTGAAATAATGAACACCCTGGAGCAACTTGGCATAGCAGAGAATACGATCGTCATTTTTTCAAGTGACAATGGTCCTGTTTACGATGATGGCTACGACGATGGCACAACTGTAAAGACCTCCCAAATGGAAGTTGACCGGGGCCATGATGCGTCGGGCATTTACAGAGGTGGAAAATATCAAATTTATGAAGGGGGAACCCGTATTCCTTTCATCGTAAGCTGGCCGGAAAAAATAAAACCCGGTGTTTCCAGTGCCCTCATCAATCAGATTGACCTGATGGGTTCATTTGCCGATCTTTTAAATATAGAGTTAGCACAAAACGAAGGCATTGACAGTCGCAACATGTTACCAACACTGATGGGAAAAAGCAACAAGGGACTTCCATTTATGGTTGAAGAAGCTGGTCGGTCAAGAGGATTAAGAAGAGGAGACTGGAAATACATTGGCGTTCAGCCAGGCGACAACAGAGGGCCCAAAAGAGCAGAATTATACAATCTGGAGAACGATCCGGGGGAGCAAAACAATGTTATTGAGGCACACCAGGAAATTGCAAAAGCAATGGAAAAAGAATTACAGGATTTGTTAAACAGTGAGCGCATGAGGTAACTCACCTGAAAAAATACTAAAATGCGGTGCAGAGATTCATTCAGCACCGCATTTTTTATGCTTTTTCTACAACAATCTGACCAGCTTCATGACTGACCACAACAACGATGTTACCTTTATCAATAAATCCGTTCTTTGCAACGGCATCATACACCTCAGACCCTACAATAACTTTTCCTCCAGGGCGTAAAACTGTTGAAGCAACACCACTTTCTCCAATGAGCTTCATATGTTCTGTATCAACACCGATATAGCCATCCTCAATTGTTTCAGATGTTTCCAAAGACAAAACAGAAAAGCGTCCTCTTCCCCAGAATTTTTTCGTTATCCAAAGGGACCCGGTGATACCGAACAATCCCCCAATCAGAACAACCAAAAGCGCTTCAAATACACCTCCCGTTTCAACCCCCCTGAAGTCAAAATTATCATTCCCCAACATGCTTAAAACAAGCCCTGTTATCAACAATGCGAAACCAGCGATGCCGGCAATCCCAAATCCGGGGATCACAAACACCTCAAAACCGATCAATACAACGCCAATAATAAAAATCAGTATTTCCCAATTTGCTGCCAGGCCATCAATGTAAAGTGGCGCAAAATAAATAACAGCCGCTACGATGGCTGCCGCAAGCGGAAAACCAATCCCGGGTGACTGCAACTCAAAATACAACCCACCTAATATCAGCATAATAAGTATTCCCCGGAACATTGAATTTGTTAAAAATCCCTTGAGTCCGTCGTAAAATGATGGTTCATACTTCTTTAATTCATACGTTTTGATGCCCACCTGTTTCAATACCTCATCAATGTTCTCTGCGATTCCTTCACAGTAGTGATGCTCGATGGCCTCCAGCGCTGTAAATGTCAACACTTTTCCCGTATCACTTACCCCCTCAACATACAGTGATTCATCAACCATTGCCTCTGCAATTCTGGGATCCCGTTTCCACCTGAAGATAGTATCATTTCCGGAGATGATGGTGTCTTTCCCATGCGCTTCAGCTGTGGAACGTATGGTTGCACGCATATAACTCTGATACTTGTCCGGCATCTTACTCCCAGATTGATCCACAACGGTTGCTGCCCCAATATTCGCACCCTTTCTCATATAAATTTCATCACAGGCAATGGATATCAATGCTCCTGCTGACGCTGCATTATTGTCAATAAAAACATAAACAGGCAAGGTTTCGTTGAGAATCCGGGTTCGAATTGAGTCAGCAAAAACAACCTCACCTCCATATGTATTCATATGAATTAAAATTGCGTCTGCGTCCATGTCTTTGGCCTGCTTAAACCCCTTGTCAACATGAACCCAACTGGTACTTCCAATTTCTCTTTTTATATCCACAATATAAACAAGTGATGTATCACTTGCTTTGTTCGCAGACATCACCAGCAAACTACTGAACAATAAAAATATAACACAGTATTCACGTATCATAAGACGTTTGTTTAATTAAGTTATTACAAATTTATAATTTTAAAAGAAAGAAGTGCGATTTAGATTTTTTTTCTGCAACAATGAAAAAGTATGCTATAAAGTTCAAAGCAGTAATAATTTAGACATATACTTTTCTATATATATTAAAATACTCATTATCTGAGCATTATACCTATCCTTATTTAGACTACATCTAATTAAGTAAATATTTCTTTTATCTTTTAGTTGTATTTATCCCAAAAACTTACTTAAATTTGGAATAGCAAAACCAAAATGTTGAACCAATTAATAATCGAATTATGACTACAATTCAATTTAATGACAAAGTCCTGAGCCTACAAGACAAGTTGTATACATTCGCACTTAGCTTAACTGCCAATGTTGAAGATGCAGAAGACTTACTGCAGGAAACAACATTAAAGGCACTTAAAAATAAAGACAAGTTTATCGATAATGTGAATTTCAAAGGGTGGATGTTTACAATCATGCGTAACATCTTTATCAATAACTACAGAAAATTTGTAAACAGTCAGACTCTAATTGACAAAACCGAAGATCTTTATCATCTAAATCTTCCGCAGGATTCAGGCTTTAACACCCCTGATGGAACTTATTCCATCAACGAAATCAATAAAGTAATAAACAGCTTTACAGACGACTATAAAAAACCATTCACAATGCATGTTGAAGGGTTCAAGTACAAAGAAATAGCTGACGATATGGATCTTCCAATCGGAACGGTTAAAAGCAGAATCTTTTTTGCCAGAAAACGTTTAATGAAAAAGCTGAAAGACTACAAATAGAGAATTCGATGAATAAATATATTAAAGGCACCTTAGGGTGCCTTTTTCATTTCCATTTGTTGGCTATCTTTACACTCAGTTTAATCCGACAGAATAAGAAGATCAATGAAAAATAAAGCAGAAAGATACAAACGCATAGAATCACAGATAATAGAATTAGTTAAAGGTGTTGAGAATCCTCTGAGCAGAATGGCAACCATCACAGCGCTATTGCATCATAAGCTCGATTACTTTTTTTGGACAGGGTTCTATCTATTAAACGAATCTGAACTTGAGGTTGCCTGCTATCAGGGACCACTGGCATGCATGCGATTAAAAAAAGGGACTGGTGTATGTTGGCATGCCATTCAAGAAAAGAAGACAGTCATTGTTGATGATGTTGAAACGTTTAAGGGTCATATTGCCTGCAGCTCACTTTCCAAATCGGAAATTGTGGTCCCTGTTTTTAAAAACGAAACCATTGTTGGTTGTCTGGATATTGATAGTCGCTCATTGAATAGCTTTGACATTCATGATCAGAAAGCATTGGAATCCATTACTGCAATCATTTATGCAGGTGATTTGTAATGTTTAAGATACGTTTCCAATCGATCCATTCCAGTTCGAATGTTTTGAATTGAATTTGCATATGAAAAACGAAGGTATCCCTCACCATTCGGTCCAAAATCGACACCAGGGGTAACTCCTACATGGATCTTCTCGAGGATATCAAAGGCAAGTTTGTACGAATCGCTGCAAATGTGCCTTGCATCCACAAAAATATAAAATGCCCCTTCCGGCTCTGTCGCGAACTTAAATCCCATTCCCTTTAATCTTCCCAGCATGTAACGCCGCCTTTCATCATAGGTCCGGCGCATGTTTTCAACATCATCCCAGGCATTTCTAAGCACACTTATACCAGCTCTTTGGGCCAGAGAATTCGCTGATATAAATAAATTCTGTTGTAACACCTGCATTGACCTTATAAATTCCCCGGGTACAATGGCATAGCCAAGGCGCAATCCCGTCATTGCAAAGAGTTTTGAAAAACCACTAAATACAAATGCTTTATTTGTAAATTCAAGGATGGTATGCGCTTGTTTTCCATAGGTTAGCCCATGATAAATTTCATCAGAAAGGATAAACCTGTCGAGCGTTGAGAGCATTTTTAAACTTTCGGAGGATATCAGGTTTCCGGTCGGATTCATCGGTGAATTCACAAAAATTCCTTTTGTCTTTGCACTGATGTATTGTTTGATTTTGTTAGGCCGATAATGAAATCCATCCTGCTCATGAACTGGTACTCCAATTGCCTTGCCTCCGCAATAATTGATAAAATTTGCATAACACGCATATCCCGGATCTGAATGTATGACCTCATCATTTTTATCAAGCAAAACAGAAAGTGCAAGTAAGATTGCAGGAGAACTGCCTGAAGTTATGATGATCTGATTGGAACATATTTCCACACCGTACTTTTTTTTATACAATGCAACAATTTCTTCCCGAAGTTCAATATCACCAAGACTGTGCGTATAGTGGGTATGGTGTTCGCTCAGTGCCTTTATTGTTGCGGCTTCAGCACATGCAGGCATGTCGAAATCAGGCTCCCCAACCTCCATATGTATAACGTCATGGCCTGCCTGTTCAAGTTGTTTCGCACGCTCCAACACTTCCATCACCATAAACGGACTGATATCAAGACCTTTTTTCCCAAATGGATAATTCATGATAGCATAATTGCGAGAGCTTCAAATATAGGTAATTTCCCTCGTTTTAATTATGAGCTTAAGTACATTTGAACTAATAATGCTATATTTTGTTTTTAAAATTGAAATAAACACATAAAAACTCTAAAATTATTAGAAACATGGAAAACATGGAAAAGTACACAGAAAAGGCGATTGAATTGATTATGGAATATGGCCCAAAACTCATTCTGGCCATTGTCGTTCTCATCATTGGTATGTGGATCATTAAAAATGTAACGAAACGGCTTGGAAAAACGTTTGAAAAAAGGAATGTAGATCCTTCTTTAAGGCCATTCCTGCTTTCAATGATTAGCGTTCTTTTTAAAGCACTGTTGCTCATATCAGTAATGACAATGGTTGGTATCGAAATGACTTCATTTGTTGCGATTCTTGCCGCTGCAGGTTTGGCAATAGGTATGGCGCTTTCGGGAACCTTGCAGAATTTTGCCGGTGGTGTAATGATACTCTTATTCAAACCTTTCAAAGTGGGTGATTTTATCGAAGCTCAGGGACACGGAGGTGTTGTTAAAGAAATTCAGATTTTTCACACCATACTGGAAACACCAGATGGAAGAACCATCATTTTACCCAATGCACCTGTTTCAAATGGCGCTTTAGTGAATAAAACTACACGTCCGGAGCGAAGGGTAGACATTACTGTTGGAATAGGTTATGGAGATGACATTGACAAGGCACGTAAAGTAATTCAATCAGTTGTAGATAAAGACGAGCGTATCCTGAAAGATCCTGCTACAGATATTTTAGTTGCAGAACTTGGAGACAGCTCGGTTAATTTTGCAATTCGCATGTGGGTTAAATCAGCCGATTACTGGGGCGTTTATTTTGGCACAAGAGAAGCTGTTAAAAAGGCATTTGACAAGGAAGGTATTTCAATTCCATTTCCACAAACAGACGTTCACTTATTTAAGCAATAAGCGTTTAAAATTTAAATTAAAGAAAGGCTGCAGAATTATCTGCAGCCTTTCTTTTTGAATATTTCTTAGGGTACTAATTATCTTCCAGATTAATTGCGTAATACTGTCTTTTCCCATTGGGGTACATCCCTGAGATAAACAGTGCACCACCGGAACTATCTCCCTGGCTTAAAGCCTTACTTACAACTGATTTTAATTCCTCAATACTGGTCACTGGTTTATTATTTATCCGCGTAATGATGTAACCTTCTTTCACGCCGTACTTCTTCAGTTTGCCAGCATCCAGACTTTGCACCTGTAAGCCGGAGCGCAATCCCAGTTTAGCCTTGAGTTCATCATCGATTGGCTTTAAACTTGCTCCCAATACCAATGAATCGCTTTTCTTGCTCATTTTAGTACCACCATACTCATTTTTCAGAGTAACAACAAATACCTTTTCTTTGTCTCCTCTTTGGAGTTTTACCGTCACATTATCGCCAGGGCGGTAACGGCTCACCTGTTCAATCAATTCAGCACTGCTTTTAACAACTGTACCATTTATATCCGTAATAATGTCGCCACTTTTAATGCCAGCCTCTTCTGCGCCACTATCATCCGCTACGGTTTCAACGTAAACACCTTCGATCAAAGGAATTTTCTTCATCTCTGCAAATTCAGCATTCATCTCATACAAGCTGATTCCTAAATAAGCACGTTGCAGTTCACCATACTCCATAAGGTCGGAAACTACTTTTTTAACAATAACAGTTGGCACAGCAAATGAATAACCGGCATATGCCCCTGTTGGAGAAGCAATGGCTGAATTAATCCCGACCAATTCGCCGCGTGTATTCACAAGTGCTCCTCCACTGTTTCCGGGATTTACAGCCGCATCTGTCTGAATAAATGCTTCTATTCCCAGGCCTCGCCCATTGGAAGATGATAAAATTCCAATGCTTCTTGATTTGGCGCTGACGATTCCTGCAGTTACAGTTGTAGACAAACTAAACGGATTTCCCACCGCCAGAACCCATTCACCTAACTTCAATGCGTCTGAATTTCCAAAGGTCAATGGCTGCAGGTCTTCAGCCTCAATTTTTAACAAAGCGATGTCTGTTGTCGCGTCTGTCCCAACCAGGCTTGCGTTAAACTTTCTTTTATCGTTAAAAACAACAACCACTTCGTCCGAGCCTTCTATAACATGATTATTCGTAACAATGTAGCCATCCGCAGAAATCACAACCCCTGAACCTGAACCTTCAACAGGACGTTGTTCTGAATTCTCTCTGCCAAGTAAAAGATCCATAATATCCACATAAGGTGTATTCACCATGCGTTTTGTCATTACATGCACGACTGCATTTACACTTTTTTCAGCAGCCTGTGTAAAATCTGTCGAAATGGCGGGTGACACAGGCATATTGGCATAATGCCGTACTTCCGGCTGAATTACTTCAACAATCTTTTCTGGATTACGATCCATACGGGAGAAAATTGCGACCGACAAAACAGCACTCAAAACTCCCACAAACAAAAGGCTGAGCCAATTAAATGATTTCCGTTTCATATCTTTAATTTTTATGTTTTATTTATTGCTAGTAACAATGTTAACAATAATAATTCCAAACTTTTTTTTTATCTCAGTTCTTTTAACAATCATTTTTCACGATTAACAGCACTTAACACCGCCCCTTTCTTCTAATAAAAAACACAAACAAATTGCGTTTTTCACTTCTCTTTGATTTAAACTTCATTACAAAAAAAAATATCACTATTTTAGACTTCTAATCCTGAAAAGAGTATTTCATTGTAATTGAATATATAAACATGGTTCACCCCCGATTACACCGAATTATCTTTATGTTTATTCTCATAAGCATTTCAAATGAAATGTTTGCAGATGGGTTTCAAATGAAATCCATTGCTGATGCTGAGAAGCTCGAGAAAAACATGTACAAAATTCCTGCAAAAATCCGGCCATCAATCAAATTATCCATTGCAAAAATGTATGTGGACAGTGATAAATATCCGGAAAAAGTAATCAGTTACACACGGGAATTTCTGGGGCAGGATTATGATCAGGAATCGGGTCCTTATCGTCTAAGAAGTCTTAATGCACATCACATATTAGGGACGTTGTACACAACATATTTAAATTTTGAATCGGCAAATAAAGAATTTGAGAAAGCCTATAACCTACTAAGGCCTTGGGATAAATATGAATTGAGATGTCAGGTTTTATTAAGCATGGCACATAACAATAAAAACAGAAACAAAATTGAAGCGTCAAACAAGCATTTGGCAGAAGCTTATGACATTGCCAAAAGAATGAATCTGGTGCCAATGCTGACCAAAATATTTCAATTTCACACCGATTTTGCATTAAAAGAAAATCAAATTGACACAATTGAATATTATCAGTTTAAGACCATTAACATATCCAATGATCAATATGCGCTAAGCAGTGCTTTCATGCATCTTGCGATGGTTGAAAAAGAAAGAAGAAATTTCGTAAAAGCCAGAAGGTACTCTGAACAATCTTTGCAGCATGCCTTAAATACAAATGATAAAGTTAGAATTGGAGACTGCTACTCGAATCTTGCATTTTACAGTGCTTTAAACAATGATTTTGAGTTCGCAAATGAATCACTTGTAAAAGCGTGGGGACACTTGTCTGAAGACTGGAATAACAACCTGAAAGAATTAAGAGATTGCTCATTTACTGCAGGGGTAATCGCCAGTTTAGAAGGTGACTACAGACTTGGATTTGCACATTTGAGAGCATATGTTGATTTTACACTTGAGATGGAAGAAGCAACTGCCAAAGCACAACAGGTTTTAATCGCCAATCAATCAACGCTCATAGATAGAGAAAATGAAATTAATCTTTTATTACTAAATAAAAAACTGGAAAGTGAAAACCAGAAAAAAATACAATTGCGTCACTGGTTCATTGTAATTGTACTTTTAACACTGATCATAATTTC
>JBFHER010000158.1:0-9182 GCA_041584055.1 Bacteroidales bacterium | reverse complement strand
TTTAAGTATGACTTCGCGTGAGTCGCTGTCAATAGTGCTGTAGGGTATGCCAACTTCTGCAATTGCAATGTCATTTGCTTTGTCTCCTGAAGCAACAAAGGTCCAGTTATAACCTTTTTCATCTGTAAAGAATTTAGCATTAGGATGGCTTGAATTTCCATAAACATCCACCATATCACCGCGTTTCCCAACAAACATTTTAATTGCGTTCATGCCATATAGCTGATAGTCCTCAACGGTTAGACCTGAAATGCCAATTTTCATCCAGGCGTCGTATTGTGCCAATCCTGTTTCTGAGTATTCAACGCTGTACATGGCATCTTCGTGCATCCTGTTTTTACTACGGTCGAGATTGTAGGGTTTGATCATTGCAACGCCCTGTACAGGGGAATTATTCCAGAATACCTGCATGGCAATGCCGCCATCTTCATTTTCTTCAGAGTCAATATCTGTAATTGTTAACTGGTAAGCCCAATCACGACCATCAAAGTTCACATTGTCAATTACTTCAAGGTGTTTTGTTCGTCTGTCATCATCACTTACATAGGTTAACTCAATAACATCCTGGATATCGAAAACTCTGATATGCCACATTATAGATTCAACAACATCAGCGGCACCTTCTCCTATGGCAATAAAGTATAAAAGGTTCCAATAAATTGCATTTCCTTTGAGCGTGTCAATATTTGCACTTTTCATGCTTACACTTTTTGTTTCGGTATTGCTTAGAGAGGAGGGTATATCTACCTTGAAACGTTCTGGGAGTATACTTTCGCTTGCTTCAATGGGCTTTTGTCCCCAATCTTTTTCACATGCACTAAAAACAATCACTAACATCAGTGTCATTACGCTTAAAACTAATTTTCTTGTTTTCATCTTTCTATTTTTAAAGGTTATTATTCTTAATTCATAAGTATCACACAGAACATTGTGCTTACCCTAATAAAAAAAATAAAAAAATACTGAATTTCGTTTTGTGTGGTGTTAAGATGCTCAATACCAGAAGTGTAGTGGTTGTGATTTTTTGCTTGATGCTGGGACCTTTTTGTGTTGAAAAGATTTTTTAAGGTAAAAAGATGTCAGATTGAGACCTTATGATCAATAATTATCCCAGTCTAACTCTTTCAATGTTTTCTATAGACTGAATTGGATCCACTGAGGTTTATTGAACAATCAAAGAGTCAGTCAAAACCGTACAGCAAGCAAACCAACCGCGGGTACTATGTTTGAAGTTTGTAGGTACATTTCCTTGTTCAACATCAAACAGCCCTCCACGCCATTCTGTTTCTAAAAGCAAGGATCTTATAAATCGCTGGTGGGCATCACTGAGACTGTATTTCCGACGAATTATTTTGGTTCCGGCCGGGAAACGAATGATCTGTTTTTCGGGTCCAAATTCTTCACTTATATCAATGGAGCTTAAGGTGTAATAGGTTTCCATTGCGTTGCAGGCACCGTAATAAGTACAAAAAGTATCAAGGTGTGACCAGTTGTAGTAAATTTCGGTCATGGCTGGTTGTGAACTGCCAGTATATACGTATTTGTAAAGAAGATTGTTTTTTTGTGTTATTAGTTCTTTTAAAGGTGAAATGCCGGTCATCAGTGCAAATGCAGTATCACTGAAATTTTTATATTGCAAGGTCAGGCGATATCTTTTTCCTGCAACAGCTCTGAAGGGTTCTGAATAATAATGACCTGGCTGCAGGGTTGATTCCGTAAATTGATAACTTGAGTCCTCATAAGCAATT
Organism: Bacteroidales bacterium; assembly: GCA_041584055.1. Taxonomy (GTDB): domain Bacteria; phylum Bacteroidota; class Bacteroidia; order Bacteroidales; family UBA5342; genus JBFHER01. The sequence goes on along the minus strand of JBFHER010000158.1, from coordinate 7,434 downwards.
TCCAAACCTGCACCAGATAACATTTGAGGGGTCCCATTTAATTCCTGAAATGAAGTACTGAGCTGGATATGATGCGATTTTAGTTCATTTGTAATGAGCGCATCGACCACAATTACAGGAGAGGCTTTTTCCAGTTCCCAGCTTGTTTTTTCTTCACATGAAAGTAAGCTTATGATTATAAAAGCGGTGATTAAGAATATGAACAAGTGGCTTTTTTCCATTAGAATTTGATTTTATAAGTAATGGATGGTACAACCGCATAAATATAGCGATAGCTTGCAGTTAACTCCTGAGGATTTAGCTGATCCTGAGGGACAACGAACATATCATTTTGAACTGTTTTATTAAAATAAAGTAATGCAGCGTTCTTACTGTTTAGCAAATTGTAAAAGGATAACAGTAGGTGATGTTCCCATGGTTTCCCTTTTTTATTCAGAAGGAAATCGCTTCCCAAATCCAAACGTTTATAGTCAGGCAAACGCTGATTGTTTTGTTCTGTGTATATCGGGACCTGATTCCCTTTGTATGTGTAAAAGGATGTGGGGGTCGTGACGGTCATGCCGGAAGCATATCTTACATTCATGGTCAGCATCCAACGTGGTTTCAGCTTATAATTCATTGCCAGCGCCAGATCCAGCGGTTTGTCCTGATGTGCCGGGTAGGGACGATTTCCATTAAGCTCTGCAATTTGCAATTCACTGCGTGTAAAAGCATAGGAAAACTCACCGCTCAGGCGTCCAAGCCGTTTTTTAATCATAAACTCAAAACCATAAGCAGTACCATTGCCCTGTCGTAATTCTCCTTCAATCAACGGATTCACCAGGGTCTGGGCATGGTATTCAAATCCAATTTGATTGTACATCTTTTTGTAAAAAATATCAGCGGATAAATCAAGCGAATGTTTTGGCCATGCCTTGATAAACCCCAGGTCCAGAATATCTGCTTTTTGAGGTTTTATGTTAGGGCCCGAAGGTAACCATACCTCCAGTGAATTAAAAGGACTGATGCTGTTATTAATCAGGTTAATGTGTTGGCTTGTCCGGTTGTAAGATGCTTTTAATGAGCTTAAGCTACCTGTTTTATAAGAAAATGACAAGCGTGGCTCAAAGGCAATGTGACTGTAAAAATGTTCTCCCTGTGCGTAGCTTTCGTATGCAACAGCCTTATGGTCGCTGTAACGCACCACGAACGCTTCTCCAAAGTTATTCCAGGAGCTAAGTCGAAAGCCATAGTTGATGTTTATTCTGTTGCTTAGCTGTTGTCGATTGCCGGCATACAAGACGATTTCTCCGGAATTGACTTTTGATACAACATTTTGGTCACCGATTTCGGGTGCAGTGTAGTTGCCAGGATTAAAAATGTAAGTGCCAATCTTTCCACCAAAATTAATGCGGTTTTCTGGATTTAGATAATACGTAAAATCAGTTTTTAAATGCGTACTGGAGATATGTGAGTTCCAGTGCAGTTCTTCTTCCACGTTTGTGTGAAGATAATAATCGTATTTACTTGTGTATAGGATTGTGTTAAGGAAGAGTTGATTGTCAAAAATGTGATTCCATCTTGCTGTAAAAGATTTATTGCTCCATTCCAGTCCGTTTTTAACTTCTGAAGGTTGATTTATGAACTTATCGTTTCCATTGTAAACCGTAAAGTATAATCGATTTTTCTGCCCAATTCTGGTATTTATTTTCATGGTGAAGTCATCAAAATAAAAATCCTGTAACGTTGGTTGTGCAACTTTCAACAAATTTCCAAAATGAGAACGACGATAACTTAAAAAATATGAACTGGATTCCCGTTTGAACGGCCCTTCGATGTTAAGCATCCCTGAAAGTAAACCAAGGCTGGCCATTCCGGAGAATTTCTCCATGTTGCCGTCACGGGTCCGAATATCAATGAGCGAAGAAAGTCGTCCGCCATATTCAACCGGAAAATCAGCCTTATACACCCTGGTTGTTTTTACTACATCCGGGGAGATGGGGGTGAAGAGACCGAGCATGTGTGAAGGATTGTAAATAGGGGCTTCATCAAGCAAGATCATGTTTTGATCCCTGTTGCCACCACGAACATAAAAGTAGCTAGAGCCATCACCATGGAAGCTAATACCGGGCAGATTGTCCAGCGACCTTAGCAAATCATCCACACCCAAAACGGTGCTTTGCTGAATCACCTCATTTGCCTTAATTTCAGTTTGAGCAGCCAACTGATTCAAAATAACACCCTCTTTGTTGATGGCGTTGATGATCACCTCTTCCATCATTTCTGCCCGTGCATTCAGAGCAATATTCCATTGCTTATCCTCCGACAATACGATTTCTTTCTCAACGCTTTCATAACCTAAATAGGATGTTTTTAAATTATAAATACCTTCAACTAAGGTTAAGGAAAAAAAACCGTAGTTGTTCGTTAGTGTTCCTGTCCCCGTTTCCGGATTGTAGATGGCTGCACCGATGAGGGCTTCCTGATTGCTGACGTCAACCATAAAACCACTGATTGTAAATCGCTTGGTTTTGGGTTTTTCGATTTTTTCAGGGACAATGATTTCACGTTGCAAAACGATGTGTTTGCCTACCAGTTTAAATCCAATGTTAAATGGATGCAATATGTCGGATAAGATAATCCGGAGTTCAGTTTGGTCTGCCTTGTAACGTACGTTGGTGTTTTGATCAAACAAGACCGGACTGAAGGAAAATTGAATTCCTTCCGCAAGGCTAAGTTGGTTCAGCGCTTCTGCAAGGGGAATGGAATCAAAATTGACGCTAATCGGTTGGTCAAGGATGCTTTGCTGGGCCAGCGTTTTAAACTGCAGTATAAAGAGTAAAACCAACGAAATCCCGAAAATGGAACCAATTTTCCCTTTCTGTTTTATTTGACGCATCCTTCACCGGAAATTAGAATTGTTTTTCCTTTTTGTTCCATCTCAAGATTTAAGGTTGATTGAAGGACTTTAAGGACCGAACTTATGTTTTGATTCTCAAACTCAACGGTAATTGTACAATCTTTAACCTTTTCGCTTAATTCAAAGTTGTAGTGATATGTGTTTTCCAACACTTTTGCCACTTCCTGCAGGGTATTGTTTTCAAAAACAATATCCATGGTTTTCCATGAAAAATCATTGGGATCGAGTTCAGCAAGCTTCTTAATTATTTCTTGTGATTTTTTTATTCGTGCACTTTCTCCCCCCACAATACGCACTTTTTCTGATGGTGTACCCTGTGTGAATAGATCAACTTTTCCTTCTATAACACTTACAGTTACTTCCGGATCATGTTTGTAAGCTTTGACATTAAACTGTGTTCCTACAACTTGTACACGGGCTTCCCCTGCGCTGATAATAAAAGGCAGCTCTTTGTTGGATGCTACATTGAAAAATCCTTCTCCTTTTAAAACAAGCTTTCTGTTTTTAGATCCAAAGTTGTTTGCATAACGAATTGATGAATTGGCATTTAAGCTAACCATTGACCCATCCGGAAGTTCAATGTTATCTATTTTTGCCAAATCAGATTTAATGGTTTTGTAAGAAAATTGCCGGATGCCAAAGTAGCTAAGTCCAAGAACCACAATAATGGATGCCGCAACTCTGATAAATGTTTGTAGTCTTAGAACCTTCTTTTTTGGACTGATTTTAGCATCCAAAACAGCCCATTCTTTATCTATGTCCAATGTTTCAGATAAGGTATGATTTCCTGTCAGTCCCCATAATCGTTTAAGTGTGTCAAATTCCTTTTTGTTTTCTTCAGATTCCAACAACCATTGATTCACGGCAGATTTTTCATCCCCGGATGCTTCACCCGCAAGAACCCTTGTTAAAAGGTTCATTGGTGCCATATGTTTGTTGTCTTGATTCATTTCTTCTTTATTTACACACACAGGGTTAGCATTACCCTTAAATAAAATTGTTATTTTTTAAAATGAGCAATAAAAAAATGTATAAATAGTCCTGCAAATCATGTTTAAGCAATTTCAAAGCCTTGCTCATGTGTGCTTCAACAGTTTTTACACTTATCCCAAGATCTTCAGCAATTTCAGCGTATTTCTTCCCCTCAAAACGATTCATGAGAAAAACATCTTTGCATTTGCCGGGTAATTCATCCAGACTCTGTTTGATTTTTGCCTCTAATTCTGAAACTTCAAGATTGTCTGCAAATTCGCCATCATCAACAATGTCTGCATTTACCTGTGGGTCATCAGAGTGCATGAATTTTTTCTGATCCCGAATGTGATTCATACTCCGGTTGTAAACAGAGGTAAACAAATAAGATTTGGCCGGTTTGTCAAAATCAAATGCATCACGATTTTCCCACAGTCTTACAAAAACATCGTGTACAATCTCTTTGCTACTGTCCAGATCTCCTAGATACTTCTGAGCAAAATAGCACAGTCCCGTGAAATGCTCACGAAACATGAGTTCAAATTTTTGTTTGGCTATTTTATCGTTATCACTCAAAAGCGATGATTTTGGTGCTAAAATACGGAATGTTGGTCTAAGTCACAAGCATCTGCACACGTGTTGCCTGTACGCAAGTTTGTTTGATCTTGCAATCATTGACCATAACCAACTTAAAGTTCAATGATGCTTGAATCCTGTATAATTTTGTTTTTTTTCATTGTACACTGAAAAAATGTGATCCAAGGGTTGCTACTAAAAAAAAAGTATTTACCTTTGTTCGCAAATTTACGAATAGAGTGAGTGTGAAATCAATTAATACGGAGAAGCAATTAAAAACAGCACGGTACGCTAAGGCGATGGGACACCCGGTTAGGATGTTTGTCCTGGAGTTATTGTCAAACCAAAGTTGTTGTTACAGCGGAGATTTAAGCGATGAACTTCCAATTGCAAAATCTACCCTGTCTCAGCATTTGAAAGAACTAAAAGACGCCGGATTAATTCAGGGAGAAATACAATCACCAAGAATAAAATATTGTATTGATAAAGAAAACTGGACGGAAGCTCAAGAGTTGTTTCGTCAGTTTCTGCAGATATAAAAAAATTTAAAATAGCTGTTCGTTGTTTTGCGAATAGCGAATAATAATTATACAATGGATATCAATCATTTAAAACTTGCAAAAATGGAGATTAAAGTATTAGGCACAGGATGTGCAAAATGCAAAGCGCTGGAGAAAGCAACCAGAGACGCTATTGAAAAAAGCGGTGTTAATGCCACTGTTACCAAAGTAGAAGACATCGTTGAAATTATGCAGTTTGGCGTTATGACGACGCCTGCATTGGTGGTTGACGGGGAAATTGTTGTTAAGGGGAAAGTGCCTTCAACAGACGAAATAATAAAGTTGTTAACCAAATAATAAATATAAAATGAAAAAAATTATTAGCATATTCAGTTTTCTCCTTTTTGTAGGGATAAGTTCTGTTTCAGCACAATGTTGCAATGGTGCTGCCACTGATAATACATGCGCAACAAATGTTACTTGTGCCGAGAATCAAAAATCAAGCGAAGTCAAGGTCTATTATTTTCATGCCACACGACGTTGCGCAACATGTCAGGCTGTGGAGGCTGTTTCGAAAGAGGCAATTAAAGAAAAGTATGGCGACAAGGTGACATTTAAATCAATTAACAGGGAAGAAGAAAAGGACAATCCATTGGTGGCAAAATATAAAATCAGCGGACAAGCTCTTCTAATTGTTAATGGCGATAAGAAAGTTGACTTAACCACCGATGCTTTTTTAAATGCCCGAACCAAACCCGATAAATTTAAAAGTAAATTGAAAACAACCATTGATTCAATGTTGTAATTATGGAGGTTTTACAAAATTTTCTGGAGACCTCTCAGTTTCCGATTCTGACGGCATTTATTCTGGGACTTATGACAGCCATAAGTCCCTGCCCGTTGGCAACCAATATTACGGCTATTGGTTATATAAGCAAAGACATTGCAAGTCAACGAAAGGTTTTTGTTAACGGATTGGTTTATACTTTAGGACGTGCAATATCTTATACAGCAATTGGTTTCTTGTTCTTTTTTGGAGCCAGTCAGTTCGATTTTGCCGGCTTTTTGCAGGAATGGGGTGAAAAGGTGCTGGGGCCACTTTTAATCCTTATTGGATTGTTTATGCTGGGCATCATAAAACTAACGATTCCCGGTATCGGCTCGCTGACAGAAAAAATGGAAACCAAATCAAACAGTGGATTTCTGGGGGTACTTTTGTTGGGAATTGTCTTTGCTTTGGCATTTTGTCCTTACAGCGGTGTCCTTTATTTCGGGATGTTAATGCCAATGACCATTAGCAGCACTAGCGGTTTGTATCTGCCTGTGGTATTTGCCTTTGCAACCGGAATACCGGTGATAATTTTTGCCTGGCTAATTGCTTTTAGTGTTGGCTCAATCGGCAATGTTTACAACAAACTGAGAACTTTTGAACGCTGGTTTAGAAGGGTAATAGCCGTTTTATTCATTGTTGTCGGTTTATATTATGTGATTTCAATTTTTTTATAAAAAAAATTTGAATTGATTGTTCGTTATTTGACGAACGGGAAGATGATCAAAAAATATATTTTTAATATGCTACTGAAAAATAGAAATAAATCAAGGGATGTTGCCTATGTTTTGGAAAATCCGGATCAAGCAAGAGAGGGCAATAAATACAACGTACGATTAATTATTTCAATCCTTATTGTTTTACCTTGTTTAATCGCACTTTATCACTATTTACCTGGTCTGGTTGACACTTTTACCTACGATCTGTTAAAACTCAATCCCGAATCACACTTAGGTGTAGCAGTTAATTTTTTCTTTTACGATACAATAAAGATTTTAATACTGTTATTTCTAATTAGCAGTTTAATGGGCCTGGTGAATGCGTATTTTCCAGTTGAACGGCTGCGTGTTTATCTCACAACAAAAAAACTGTACGGCCTTGAGTATTTCTTTGCATCTTTTTTTGGAGCAGTAACACCTTTCTGCTCATGTTCATCCATACCATTGTTCATTGGTTTTGTGAACGGTGGAATTCCTTTGGGGGTGACCTTCTCGTTTCTTATTACCTCTCCTTTGGTTAATGAGGTTGCGGTTGCCATGTTTCTGGGGCTTTTTGGTGTTAAAGCAACTTTGATATATGCTGTGAGCGGGATTTTAATGGGGATAATTGGTGGTTTTGTATTGGGGAGATTGAAACTAGACCGTTACCTCAGTGATTGGGTACAACAAATTCAAGCTAACTCGCAGCAGGTTTCTCAACAATGGGAATCGGAAAAAACACCTTTTATTGAACGTTTGCCGGGGATCATTAAGGAAGGATGGGAGATTGTGAGTAAAGTGCTTTTATATGTCGTTATCGGTATTGCCATTGGTGCTGCCATGCATGGCTATGTACCGGAAAACTTTTTCACTGAGTATTTATCGGCCGATAAATGGTATGCTGTGCCTTTGGCTGTGATTTTAGCCGTGCCCATGTATGCAAACGCTGCAGGGATCGTT
>JBFHER010000157.1:0-9186 GCA_041584055.1 Bacteroidales bacterium | reverse complement strand
ATTTTCTCTTTTTTATTCCTTAATGTATTACCTGCCCATTGAGGAGCGTGTGGAGGATGATTAATTATAAATGTAAAGAATTTGCTTGTCAACACTGGTGTTGTATGTTTTTAATCCATACTCGGCTGGACCCGAAACCGGAAATGCAAGACCGTCAGCCAACACAAACTTAGAACTGTCAACCGGGCACACTGCCAGCGCACCATCAGGGTTTACCTGATGCTTCTCTTCAACATGGTACGGACAACATCTGTCGAAGGCATAAAATGTTGTTTCACTTGCTTTATAAATGATGACACCCGCATACCCTATGGGCACATCCCCCGGTGACGGAAAACGAAGCGGGTCCTGAATTATTGCAGATGTCCCGATTCCCATTAAAGAATAGGGGTGTTGTGTTAAATTGACTGCATATCGGAAATTAACCTCCGGGATGATGGTATCAATGCCTTCTTCACATCCCAGGGGTAAAAGCACCATCGCGGCAAGTAAGACGATTTTTAGCCAGAACTTTTTTTTGTGCATCCCGTAATTAATCTTAATTTTGATACAAAGTTACTTTTTTCTAACGCATTACATAAACTTTTATTTTATGATGTTTGAAAGCGATCTTGGGGATATTATTTATTTACTCGCAATAGTCCTTTTTGGTATAATAGGCGCTGTGGGGAAAGGGAAGAAGAAAAAAAGACCGTTTGTGCCCGATTCAGAGGACAGCACACCACCTACTTTTTGGGAGGAATTGAAACGGGAAATGCAAGGCGAAGAAATGACCGTGGACACGTTTGAAACGGTTCAGTCGGAAGCTTATGATCAACCCGAACCAATTGTCGACAATCAGCAACCGATTATCTCATCTCCTTTGGAGCAGATGGAATCCTATACTTATACGCAGGAGCGTCTTAATAAGGAGAGTATTGAGTATTCAGATACAATATTAAAAGCAGCCGCGCCAAAGAAAACAAAAAGAAAATCAGCCCATGTGAAAAAGAAAATTACCTTGCGGTTGAATGATGTTGAAGAACTAAAGAAAGGAATCATCTACGCTGAGATTTTTAATCGAAAATACATTTAATTTCTTCATAAGCGATTGTAAATTAAAACATTCAAAAAAACAGGTTGATATTTTATTAATCAGATAAATCTTAGTAGTTTTGTAGTTAATATAATTGTGGGTCCCGTTATCTGATAATGGGATTCTTATTTTTTTAAGTAATTAGATTTAATTTAAAGCATATATAAAAAATGGCTATTTCCTATATAACTGAGCAGGGTTTGAAAAAGATCAAAGAAGAGCTGGAGCATTTGGAAACAGTTGAAAGACCAAGTATTTCACGCCAGATTGCTGAAGCAAGGGATAAGGGTGACTTGTCGGAAAATGCAGAATATGATGCTGCAAAAGAAGCGCAGGGAATGCTTGAGATGCGCATTGCAAAACTTCAGGAAATCGTTGTTAATTCCAGAATAATTGATCAGTCGAAGATTGATACAGAGTCAGTACAGCTGATGAATAAGGTGAGGATTAAAAATATAAAAAACGGTGCTGAAATGACCTATATGATCGTTTCTGAGTCTGAAGCAAATCTGAAGGAAGGTAAAATTTCTGTTAGTACGCCTATCGCTACCGGTTTGTTAGGTAAGAAGGTGGGCGAAGTTGCAGAAATTGAGGTGCCAAGCGGATTGATGCAGTTTGAGATCATGGAAATTTCAATTTAAGTATTTCAAAATGGCAACGATTTTTACAAAAATAATTAAGGGTGAGATTCCATCTTACAAGGTTGCTGAAAACGATGAGTTTTATGCCTTTCTGGATATCTCTCCTGTGGCAGAAGGACATACGCTGGTGGTTCCTAAGAAAGAGATTGATTACATTTTTGATCTTGATGATGGGTTACTTACCCGGATGATCTTATTTTCAAAAAAGGTTTCAGCTGCTCTTGAAAAGGTGATTTCCTGCAATCGGGTTGGTTTAACCGTGATTGGTCTTGAAGTACCACATGCACATATTCATTTGATCCCGATTCGTGAAGAATCAGACATTTACTTCAATAAAAAAAGGCCTGTATTTTCGCAGGAGGAAATGCGAGAGATCGCAGGCAAAATTGCGGGTGCATATGAATCGTAAACTCAAGATATTTGACAAAAAAAGGCCTCTTTACGAGGCCTTTTTTTGTCTATGGTTAGCTTTCTAACCATATGAAATATTTTCATCTTTGCAGTCGCAATCGAAACTCTTTTCGTATTGAGTCATAGCTCTTAAACTCATTCCCATGCTTGAGAAACCGCCATCGTGCAGCAGATTCTGCATGGTCACTTTTCTCGTTAAATCACTAAACATCATGATGCAGTAATCGGCACATTCATCTGCAGTTGCATTGCCAAGTGGCGACATACGTTCTGAGAAGTCCATCAGTTTATCCATCCCTTTTACCCCTTTACCTGCAGTTGTAAGGGTTGGAGATTGGGAGATGGTGTTAATGCGAACATTCTTTTCACGACCATAAATGTATCCAAAGCTTCTTGCGATGCTTTCAAGCAATGCTTTTGCATCAGCCATATCGTTGTATCCGTAGAGTGTCCGTTGTGCTGCCACATAAGACAATGCTACGATGGATCCCCATTCATTAACAGCATCCATTTGTTTCGCAGTTTTTATCATCTTATGAAATGATATCGCTGAAACATCCAGGGTTTTGTCAAGATAGTTGTAATTTAGTTGATCGTAAGGTAGTTTTTTACGAACGTTTGGTGACATCCCTATGGAGTGAAGTATAAAGTCAACTTTACCCCCCAAAAGTTCCATGGTGCGTTCATATACGACTTTCAGATCATCAACATTTGTTGCATCGGCCGGAATTACTTCACAATTTAATTTTTTTGCAAGCTCGTCTGTTTCTCCCATACGAACAGCCATTGGTGTGTTTGATAAGGTGATTTTAGCACCCTGCTCAACAGCTTTTTCTGCTACCTTCCAGGCAATTGACATATCGTTCAATGCACCGAAAATAATACCTTTTTTCCCTTCTAATAAGTTATAAGCCATAACGTGTTTTTTTGGATGCACAAAAGTAACAACTTTGTGCAAAAACTGCTGTAAAACACATGAAAAATTAATGAGAGCTCGCTGGTTTGGATTGTATTATTAGGTTTAAGTGCCTATAAGACAAAGTGATATGTTGACTATGATCCCTCTTTTATTCTTCACATTACTAGTTTATAACACCAAGAATTGTGGAATGTTCGAACTCTGTATACATTATTGTGAAATAAATCAGGCCAGGGAAGAACAAGTATTTAGGTGCGTTGGTATTTGGAATGTTTGAGATAATGATAACAATGTTTAATGCTGGGCCCATTGAATGCGCTAAATTTTATAATTTTACCTTTTATAAAATAATTGTTATGCCATGCCCATTGTGTCAATGTGAAGATACGAAAGATTATTTCCGGGATAAGTTTAGATTGTATCAGTTTTGTAAAAATTGCCAATTGGTTTTTGTGACTTCCAACTATCTGATTTCGGAAGAAGCAGAAAAAGAACGTTATGATTTGCATAAAAACAATCCGGAGGATGAAGGTTATCAGTCATTTTTAATGAAGCTGTTGACGCCAATGATTCCTTTGTTAAAACCCGATTCAAAAGGACTGGATTTTGGAGCAGGCCCAACACCTGCTCTGTATAATCTGTTTAAAAAACATGGGTTTCAGGTGGAACGCTACGATCCTTTCTATCTAAACAATAAAGCAGTTTTAAGGCAGTTTTTTGATTTTATCGCAGCCACTGAAGTTGTTGAACACTTTTATTTTCCGGGTAAAGAATTTAAAGGTTTGTTTAAAATGTTAAACCAGGGAGGAGTGCTTGGAATTATGACCATGCTCAGGCCTGATGATGTTGATTTTAAAAACTGGTGGTATAAGAACGATCTTACCCATGTTTGCTTTTACGCGGAAGAAACAATGAGGTGGATTTCAAGACAATGGAACGCAAAAATAGAATTTATGAAGGGAAACGTGATAATCTTTCAAGTCTGAGTTTTGACGTTTTTATTGTGCGCAAGGAAGGAATGTTGCATAGCATAAGTTGGGGTGAATCCGTCAAAGAGAACCCACCCCAATTCATAAGGTTTTATTTACTCGATTTATATCAGGGGAATGTTGGCTTCCTTGCACTCTGAGATCATGCTGTCAGGCCAGATGCTAGTTTGAATTTCCCCAATGTGTGCTTTCTTCAGATAAAACATGCACAAGCGACTTTGTCCAATTCCTCCACCGATGGAAAGCGGTAGTGTGCCATTTAATAACTGTTGGTGAAAAAAGAGTGCTTTGCGACCGTTTTCTCCTTCAATTTCAAGTTGATTTTCAAGCGCCTTTTTATCTACCCTGATGCCCATTGAAGACAATTCATAAGCTCTTTTTAAAACTGAATTCCATACGAGTATGTCTCCATTAAGGCCTCTACAACCATTGACTGTTTCCGTGCTCCAATCATCATAGTCAGGAGCGCGACCGTCATGTTTTTCACCATTTGACAGACGAGCTCCAATGCCAATTACAAATACAGCACCGTATTGCTCAACCACCTTGTCTTCTCTTTCTTTTGGGGTTAAATCCGGATATTTTTCCAGCAATTCTTCTGTGTGAACAAAATGAATGTTTTCCGGAAGACAGGGTGTTAATGACTCGTAGTTTTCGTATACAAAAGTCTCAGTCCGTTTTAATACACCATATATTTTTGTAACAATGTATTTAAGGAAGTCCAGTGTCCTTTCTTCTTGGGTCATTACTCGTTCCCAATCCCACTGGTCCACATATAAGGAATGCAGGTTTCCCAAATCTTCATCAGGGCGAATGGCATTCATGTCGGTATAAATACCATAACCAGATTCGATATTTAGGTTCGCAAGCATCAGACGTTTCCATTTTGCCAACGAATGTACCACTTCTGCAATGGTTTCATTCATGTCTTTTATTGGAAAAGCAACAGGACGCTCTATGCCATTCAGGTCATCATTTATACCGGTGCCCTTTTTCACAAACAACGGAGCAGTAACCCTTCTTAGTCCCAATTCTGCAGCTAGGTTCATTTGAAAAAAGTCTTTGATCTGCTGAATGGCTTTTTCTGTTTCTTTTAAGTTTAGCAATGGCTTGTAGCCTTGCGGTTTAATCAAGTAACTCATAGTATTTATTTAAATTTTGTTCCGGAGCTAAATGTAACAAAATACATAGAAAATACGAATTTTATTTGCGCTGAATCCAGATAGAGATTGCGCCGTTATCTGCGATCTTTTCTGTATGGCTTTCAAAATTAGGGAAATGGCTTAGTACTTCAGTATGAAAAGTAGGATTATGTGTAAGTATGTAATCGTAATCCTGAGATAAAGCTTTTGGAATGTTTTCTTTGAAATGCCAGGCAACCCTGTATGCTTTATGCTGCCATGCTACCATGGGTGTATTCCATCCTGAGCCACAAATAATCAGGACTTTGTCACCTTCTTTAATTCGGTCATTCAGAAACCGGGAAGCATCTTTAAAATCATGAATCACAAGGTCGGCACCTTCCATCGCTTTGTTTTGAGCGTATTTTCGGTTCTGTTGTTCAAATGAAACAGAGAATATTCCAGTGAGAAAAATAATAACAAACAGTGCTTTTTGTCTGCTCTCCATTGAAAAATCAGTATTGTAAATTAAGAATATAACGGCAATAGACAATACCGGTAACCAGGTGTCAAGAGAATAGTAGTCGTGGATTGACAGGCTCCAGGACATTAGACAAGTAAAGCAAAGTGTGCCCAGAAATGAAAATGTCAACCATGCTTTCCACTCAATCATTTTTTCGTTTATGCGTATCCTGTCTTTAAAGAATAAATAAATAAGAATGGCAAAAGCAGCGAAATGTGTAAAGGGGAGAAATCCCCGTGCATACATGATGCCTATTTTCAATCCCTGCTCAATGAAAATACGCCAACTATCAGCAACGATGGGTGATCCTAAAAATACCGAGCCATACCTGGCAGCAAGTGATTTATTGTAAATAAAATATCCTGCGATTAGGATAATTCCTGCCACATTTAAGTAAATGCTATGTTTTACTTTATGCGTTTTGATGCTTTGAACCACATGCATGCATAGCAACGCAATCAGCGAAATAATGTTAATAAAACGCATTAATCCTGCAAGCGTAAGAAAGAAATATCCCCAGTAGATATATTTCCTTTTATCCGTATGATAATACAATAACATTTGGCTCAAACCAACAAGAAAAACATTGAATGCCGCAGATGATACATGGAAGCCACCCTGATAATAAATGTAAATGGGTTGAAATAATAGAAATCCAACGACAAACATCGCTTCCCATATTCCCTTTATTTTACTTATTGCTTTAAAAATAGAAAACAGGCCAAAGAAGCTAAACAGAATGCTGGTCAGGCGAAAGACCCAGGGAGCATTGGTGCCAAATACCTTCATGAAGAACGCGACAATAAAATGTAGGATTGGAAAGTCAACTGCAGTAATGCCTTGCGGGTTTGATAATTCCTTTGAAGGTGGAAACTGATGATTTAAGGCAAATGTCTCAGGATGAAAGAAATCAAATTCATTGTTAAGAAACCCCAGCGAAAGAGCATAATGATCACTTTGGGCCCACGCATGCACACTTGTAGGCAAGCGACCGATGGATCGAAATTGCAGAAACACAACTGATACGATAAAAAACAGTGTGAAAACCAGGGCTTGTTTGTGATTCTTTTTTCTCAAAATGAGGATGTGTTTTAGCTGAAATCAAAGATAATATACCTATTTGAATAAGACATCTCACAGCGGCAAATTTTGTTAGACTCCTTATTTCACAAACCAATTCATTGACAAGTATTTTGAAATTCCAATAGATATCTGCATCACTCCTTTTTCCTTGATTTTCATTCTGCGGTTTGATCAGCGTTTGTGCTTTTTTTTGCACATTTGCTTAGAATCTGTTGCACAACATGTTATACGAATATATATGATTATTTAAATATGATAATTTTAAGGTATTGATAAAATGAAGAACGATTAAATCAAATTAATTTATCCCATGGCAAAAGTAGTTGTACTGGGTGCGGGTATTTCTGGACATACTTCTGCACTTTATCTTAAAAAGTTATTAGGGAAAAAACACGACGTTGTTGTTGTAAGCCCTAATCGTAATTATCAATGGGTGCCGTCCAATATTTGGGTCGGTGTAGGGTTGATGACGCCCGAACAGGTGAAGTTTGAACTGGCTCCGGTTTACAAACGCAAAGGAATCGAGTACAAACAGGCATTGGCGCTTTCGCTTCATCCGGAAGGGAATGAAGCAGAAACAAAACCTTTTGTAAAGATCAGGTACGTGAACGAAGAGAAAAAAGGACAGGAAGAGATTGTAACCTTTGATTATTTGGTCAATGCTACAGGTCCCAAGCTGAATTTCGAAGCAACGCCGGGGCTTGGACCAGATCATTTTACGGATTCAGTTTGTACCTACGATCATGCTGCACATGCCTGGAAAAATCTTGAAAAAGCACTCAAAAAATTGGAGAATGGTGAGAAACAAACATTTCTTATTGGCACTGGTCATCCAATGGCTACGTGTCAGGGTGCCGGATTTGAGTATGCGCTTAACATCGCTTTTGAAGTCAATAAACGAAAGTTAAACCATCTTGCAGACATCGTCTGGCTTACAAATGAATATGAGTTGGGAGATTTTGGAATGGGTGGCGCCTATGTAAACAGAGGAGGATATATCACACCTACAAAAATTTTTACAGAATCTGTGTTGGCCGAATACGGCATACGTTGGATAAAGCGAGCTGGTGTGTCGAAAGTGGAAAAGGGCAAGGTTTACTACGAATTGTTGGATGGGACCAAAGATGTGCAGTCCTTCGATTTTGCCATGCTTATCCCCGGTTTTGCCGGAGCAGGCATGAAGGCTTACAACCAAAAGGGGGAAGATATATCTTCTAATGTTTTTGCTGCAAATGGGATGATGAAGGTGGATGCTGATTATACACAAAAGCCCTATGAAGACTGGCATGCAAGTGACTGGCCTTCCATTTACCAAAATCCAGCTTATGGCTTTATGTACGCTGCAGGGATTGCTTTTGCGCCCCCACATGGCATGTCGAAGCCCATGGAAAGTCCTAATGGCACAAAGATATTTCCAACGCCTCCAAGAACAGGGATGCCCTCAGGTGTCATAGGTAAAGTCGTTGCTCAAAATATCGCTCATCAAATTAAAACAGGAAAAGTCGAACACCCACATCTTGGATCCATGGCCCGGCAGGCTGCAGCATGCATTGTGAGTGCAGGTTATGGATTTACAAAAGGACAGGCTGCAACAATGACCGTTTCTCCGATTGTGCCAGATTGGGAAAAATATCCTGATTATGGCCGAGATATAAAAGCAACGGTAGGAGTGATTGGATTAGCAGGTCACTGGATGAAACTATTTATGCACTACATGTTCTTATACAAAGCAAAAGCGCGCTTTGGCTGGTCAATGATTCCTGAATAACCTTAAATAAAATACATTATGACACAAGATATAAATCAAAGATTGCAGAACAAAGCTTACACTGAATATGCTTACGCAACGCGTCCTTCCAGAATGACCCTCTTTTGGAGACGCTGCATTATCAAACAAATATTTATGTTCTGGAAACTGAACTTCAAAATTATGATGATGGTTGTAAAGGGCCACAGTTAAGAAAAATGAAGGCGGAGAGGCGGCAGATTACGGCCTGGGGCAAATGCCCGGGATCTGACGTCTGCTCGGCAATCTGCTCTTTCTATTTTACTTCACTTCCTGGTTTAACAGTACTTTCAGGAGAAACAAGAACTAATTTTCCATTGGCATCTTCGGCCATTAAAATCATGCCCTGACTTTCGATCCCCTTGATTTTTCGTGGTTCCAGGTTGACAAGAATAGACACCTGTTTTCCGATCAAGGCTTCAGGAGAGTAGTGTTCAGCAATTCCTGAAACCACGGTCCGTTGATCAATACCAGTATCCACTTTTAGCTGAAGAAGTTTTTTTGTCTTTGCAACTTTTTCCGCTTCCAGAATGGTTCCGATTCTTACATCCATGGTTAAGAAATCATCAAAGGAAATGTTTTTCCTGGCCGGAGCAGCTGCTTTTGCATCAGCCTTATTGGCTGCTTTCGTATTCAGT
>JBFHER010000156.1:0-9316 GCA_041584055.1 Bacteroidales bacterium | reverse complement strand
CAACACCATCCCGGACTGTCCTATTTATTTTCAACTGCTTTTGTTGGACCCACCAGTCAGGCGCCAAGGGTCGACGAAGGCAGACCAGAGATGCTCTATGAATTAGAGATTGCCTTTTCGCAGATCCCTGATCCGGGCAAGGGAGAAGTCCCATTTTGGTTGGTGGACCGCCTGTTTCGCAACCTGCTGATAGACCTTACAGGGAACACACACCGGGCCGAATTTTGCATCGACAAATTATATTCGCCCGACTCATCTTCCGGCAGACTTGGAATCCTTGAACTAAGAGGTTTCGACATGCCCCCAAACAAACAAATGTGTCTTGTTCAATTACTTTTAATACGAACCCTGGTTGCCTGGTTCTGGGAAAAACCATACAATGGAAAACTGGTTCGCTGGGGCACCGAATTACACGACAAATTTCTGACCCATCACTTTGTTCGTGAAGATTTAAAAGACATTGTAAGTCAACTCAACGATGCGGGCTATTCTTTTGATATCAATTGGCTAGAGCCATTTTTCGAGTTTCGCTTCCCGCATATCGGCCGGGTTCGCTTCAAGGATGTTGAACTCAGTCTTCGTACGGCCATTGAGCCATGGAATGTGCTGGGCGAAGAGATGTCGAGTTCTGGCACTGCCCGCTTTGTGGATTCTTCTGTGGAGCGAATTGAAGTGAAAGCGATCGGCTTGACGAACGAACGATACGCTATTTTGTGCAATGGCATTCGGATCCCCATGACCAACACCGGCACCAAAGGGGAATATGTTGCCTCCGTCAGATATCGGGCGTGGCAGCCACCATCAGCCTTACATCCCAACCTTGGCGTTGATACGCCTCTTATCTTCGATATTTTCGATTTATGGGTTGGGAAATCCGTTGCAGGATGTACCTATCACGTATTTCACCCGGGAGGACGTGCCTACGACACCTTCCCTGTGAATAGCTTTGAGGCTGAAGGCCGGCGTGTGTCACGTTTTTACAACGAAAACCACACCCAGGGAGTTTTCACACCTAAAGAGGAAATCAGTACCGAGGTACGCAGATACATTATAGAAAAAGAAGCAGAAAGCAACGAGCGGGTGGTTCTTAGTCCTAAAATCATTGAGCCAGATCCGGACTATCCACACACCTTCGATTTAAGAAAATATAAATTGAAAGGTACATGATAGAACCCCTCATTTGCTTTTAAACAGCTGCTCCTTAAAGGGCAGGCGTCAAATCAATCATCAAAGTGCAAGAAATCAGGAAGCTCGTTTGCAGCTTTAACAAGTCTTGCATTCCAGTTGGTAGAGGTTTCTTTTAATTCATCCTCTGATTTTCTGAATTCCTGAAGTTCGAAAGATCCATTTCTGTATAAAGCAAAATCGAGTGGATAGTCTACGTCGCTGGCGTTTTTATAGGTTGCATCAAATGCAAGGTAGGCGACTTTTATTGCTAAGTCGAAGGTTACCTCCTCATGCAAAAGACGCCTTAAAATCGGCTTCCCAAAAGCTGTGTTTCCAATGAGGTTGTAAGGAGATTCATCCGATGCTTCCACCCAGTTTCCTTCTGGAAAAATTAAGAAGATAGAAGACCGTTTGTCTTTCGCACATTGCCCCCCAATGATAAAATGACCATCGAAAATAAATTTATTTTGTTGCAGGCTCTCTAAATCCTCTTTCCGAACCTGTTTTACAATATTCCCAACCAAATTGGCATACTTATACAGTTTGTCGTAGGAAATATTCTCCAATTCATCATCAAGCAAATGAATGACTTTATCGCGAATGGATCGCAAGCCTGAAGACATTATAAAAAACGAGTTCCCATTATCCTGATACGTTTTTATTTTTTTAGATGTAGAAACCCCAAGACCGCTACTAATTCTTGTATCCGAAAGAGCCACCACACCCGATTTACTTTTCACTGCAATACAAAAGGTCATAATTATTGATTTGTTACTGTAACTGTATGTGTACTTTTTTGCATGCCCAGTGTTTCTAAAACACCAACTATCGGGCTGCAATCGCGATAATCGGTGCCATGTGCAATTTTAATATAATGGTGATCGGCAAGCAAATTGTTTGTTGCATCAAAACCGACCCATCCCAACTCAGGAATATACGCCTCAACCCATGCATGTAATTGACCGCTTCCCAGAAATTCAGCGCCCTGATCCAGGTAACCACTCACATACCGGGCAGGGATTTTATTCTCACGACAAACGGAGATAAACAAATGCGCAAAATCCTGACAAACACCTTTACGGATACGTAACACATCTTCAATAGGAGTATTCACATCAGTGCTTTCGGGAGAATATTCCAGCATGCGGTAAAGATAGTTGTTTAGTTGCAACAAATAATCGAAAACCTGCAACTTGTTTGAATATTTTGGAAATGTATCCAGAAAGCCGAAGGGCAGATGGGTAAGGTCTGTTGATGTAAGGAACAAATGGTTGTCAATTTGAAAATCAAGCGCCATTAGTTGTTTATATTCATCCCCCGGCAATAAAGGACTAACAACAAAAGGATTTATATCCTGAACCTGTACACGGGCTTTAAACTTAAACCAAAAATCAGTAAATGGCTGTCCGGCATAGATGGAAAGAATTTCAAAACCAAATGGATTTTTCGACCGATGCATCTCACCTGACACGGAGCAGGAAACTTCTTGATCCTGAATGCTGTTGACGGCATTTGAATCGGGCACGACCAGAATCTGAAAGTTGGCTTTCCTTACCGGTTGTTCATACTTGTTTACAATAATGTACTCAATGTAGAAATCTTTCATTAAAACGAAAGGTATTTTTTCTCAAAGTCATCACCTATTTCCATTATCTTGGATAGTGTATTATTCAACAGACCGTAAACATCATCCTGAAATTCATCGTACGATAAATATTGATATTGAGCGCACAGTTTTTTTATTTTAAAACTAATTGTGTTTGAATCCTGGTTTTCATT
Organism: Bacteroidales bacterium; assembly: GCA_041584055.1. Taxonomy (GTDB): domain Bacteria; phylum Bacteroidota; class Bacteroidia; order Bacteroidales; family UBA5342; genus JBFHER01. Next base: position 6,370 of record JBFHER010000156.1, on the reverse strand, counting down.
GTGGCTGATATTCTCCTCATAGCCTCTTAATCCTTGCAGGGAATAACTAATTGAACGAGGACAATTGGGGTTCAGCAATAAAAACTCAAGTGTTTGCTGCCGACTTGGAATGCTCCGGTAATGTTTTCGATTCATATCGAAGGACTCCAGACATTTTAAGAGATTTGTCCACTCAAAACTCAATTCGGTTGCTGTATGTCCGGCCTGTTCTATTTTGTAAATATCGTGCAATTTCGCATTAATAATACGGATGATTTGAATAACGCGTTCAATGTACATTCCAATATGGATGATCGCGTATTCAGCTTCGTGCATCATTGTTCCAAATATTTTACTGCTCACAATCGAAGTTTGATTCGATATCATCTGCGTAAAATCATACAGTCCCGACGTTAAAAATGTTTCCTGTGGATAGTTTTTCACCAGGTAAAAATACCTGTTGATGGCCTCCCACAGATCCGTAGAAATAACATTTCGAGCTCCTCTTGCATTTTCCCGTGCAGCGGTTACATTGCTTAATATTGAATTTGTATTATTTGGATCTAAACCAATGCGATACAACACATCCTTTTCATTCACATCTTCCATGTCAAAAATACCCGCCATGTAGAGCATTGATTCCAACACAAAATTTCTATCGAAATGTTGCAGGATCGGTGCATCCAGTGATGAAAAGTAATTGGCCTTACTATAACGCGCCAGATGGTCTGCTCGCTCAATGTTGCGACCCATCCAATATAAACTATTTGCTACTCTTGATAACATAAATTACGCTTTAGGATTAATTATTCAAGCACCCAGGTGTCTTTTGATCCTCCCCCCTGTGAAGAGTTCACGATTAGATTCCCTTTCCGCAAGGCCACCCTTGTAAGGCCACCCTTCAATATATATTCTGTGTCATTTCCCATTAAGCAAAAGGTGCGCAAATCGATGTGACGGGGCTCAAACGCCCTTGACTCTTCAATGAAAGTGGCATGCGTTGACAAGCTCATTATTGGCTGAGCAATGTACTTCCGCGGATTACCGTTAATCCGGTCTTTCACCTCTTCAATTTCTTTTTTAGTCAATGTTGTGCCAATGGAGATACCATAGCCACCAGATTCGTCTACCGGTTTAACAACCAACTTATCGATATTCTCAAGAACAAACTTTCTATCAGACTCATTTTCACAATGATAGGTTTTAACATTGTTTAAAATGGGTTCTTCATTAAGGTAGTATTTTATGATATCAGGCACATAGTGGTACACTGCCTTATCGTCGGCCACTCCTGTTCCAGGGGCATTTGCCAGGGTTACATTGCCTGCCCGGTACGCATTCATAAGTCCGGGTACACCAAGCATTGAATCTTTTCGAAAGCAAAGAGGATCAATGAATTCATCATCAACCCTGCGGTAAATCACATCCACCTTTATTGGACCATGAATGGTCTTCATGTAAACAAAATCTTTCTCAACAAACAAATCACGCCCCTCAACCAAAGGCACACCCATTTTAAGTGCCAGAAATGAATGCTCAAAATAGGCCGAGTTGTACATACCGGGTGTTACCACCACAACAACAGGTACATCAACGTTTAATGGCTTCACAGATTTTAAAACTTCCAGCAGTTCTTCAGGATATTGATATACTGTTTTGGCTTTCACCTTGTTGAACAGTTCAAACAAAGATTTCTTTAAGGCCATGCGATTTGACAACACATAACTTACCCCGGAAGGACATCTCAGGTTATCCTCCAGTATGTAGTATTCTCCATCAGTGTGCTTAATTAAATCCGTGCCTGAAATATGGGTATACACACCGCCCACAGGAGTAAATCCGACCATTTCTTTCAGGTAATTCTTCGACGAGAAGATTAGATCAGCTGGCACTACTTTATCCTTCAGAATATGTTTTTCGTGGTAAATATCATTCAAAAACAAATTGATAGCTTTGTTGCGTTGAAAGACACCACGTTCCAACGTCATCCATTCATCGTTTGGAATAATTCTTGGAAACAAATCAAAAGGAAAAATCCGCTCATCAGCCTTATTATCGCTTGAATAAACAGCGAACGTGATACCTTCGTTCATGAATGCAGTTTTCACTTCATTGTTTATCCTTTCAAAATCCATAAGACTAAGCTGATTGAAGCGCTCAACGATGGACTCGTAATGTATTTTCGGCTTGTTCAAGTCGTTAAAAACCTCATCGAAATGCCCAAAACCTGGCTTATATGAATCTAATAGTCCAATTGTTTGCTCTTCCATATCCCAATGTTTATTCTGCGCACACAGAGCGAACAATTAGTAAGTATATTCGCTTTTAGTACAAATTTATGATACAAATATAGCCAATTCTTTTAACATTATCAAATGCTCAAACCGTTTTTCAAAGACATTTTGACATCACAATTCAAAAATTCCCTTCCAATGGATCATGCAATGATTCAACAAGCTCCGATCAAACGACTTGAGATGCAATTTCAAACAATCTGCATGGTGAATTATTGAACATTTTACATTAAAAAGTGACCCGCGTTAAAACCTTCGCTTAAAAAACTCATCCTTCTTCTTAAAATTTAAAAAGTGGTCATCTTCCTTAACCAATTCCCAGGGCACAACATAATGATGCAAGAAAGCCTCATTTTTTGGTAATGATTTAGGTGAAAATTCTTTCGGTGTCCACGCTTCACTTCTTCTCTCATTTTTTTCTACTCCATCATTGTTTTTCATGATTTCAACATTTTTAAGTTAATACCAGAGGGATTTGTTTAAGCATCATTCATTTCATCCATGCTTCGAAGTGCATGATGCATTTTTTAATAAGACAAGCCTTGAATAAATTACCATATTCAGCAGAAGCATCAGAAACAGATTGTTTAAACGGATGTCTTCCCAGCACTCATCTCCCTTCACTGACATAAAGATAAGCGCTCAGAGATCCATTCGAAAATGAAATCTACAACATCGGATGTTTCATCGACAAACACAGTGTATTTTTATTCGAAAAAGAAATGTTGCCATTAGGCGAAATTGATTCTATTGTGCACGCCGGATGCACGAATCAACTATGGATACAAGGAACTACTGGAAACAGTCATATGGCATGTATGCCCACTTAGAATATGCCCAATTTTGGGGTGATGCACAAATGCCTTCCTGCTGATGGAATCAATTATTCGAACTGTTCCTTTTTTCTAGAGGATGACCATCTTAAAATTAAATACCCTACGACGCCGGAAATCAGAGAACCTGAGATGATACCAATCTTTGCTGAGTTAATAAACACATCATTCCCCACGAATGCCAGATTCCCAATGAACAAGGACATTGTAAAACCAACGCCGGACAACACTGCCACACCAAAAATATCCAGGAAATTAATCTTTTTCGGGAGGGCTGCCATTTTAAATTTGACACCCAGATATGAGAACAAAGAAACACCTATTGTTTTTCCCACAAACAGTGAAATGGCCAAATTCAAAGTCAATGAAAAGTCGATCGCCATATCACCTGAAAAACTGATACCCGCGTTTGAAATTGCAAATACCGGCATTATAAAGAAGGCAACCCAATAATGCAATCGGTGTTCAAGCTGTTGCAAGGGAGACTGCACTTTGCTTGTCAGGGTTTCCAGATGGTCAATTTCCTCTATTTGTTTTTTTGTGAGAACGGGCAGATCATTGGTATTGGATGATTTTGTGATACGGTGACTTATCTCCTTTAACTTTTCTGAAAATTTATACTCGTTCATCCGCTGTCTTATTGGAACTGCCAGGGCAATTAAAATCCCTGCAATGGTAGGATGTATGCCTGACTTCAAGAACAACACCCATATCGCAATACCAAAAAGCAACAATAAAAACTTCAGGTGTATCTTTAAATAGGATAAGATGTAGAGCACAGAAAGCAAAATGCCGGCGTAAATAAGTAAGGACCAGGCCACATCTTCAGTATAAAAAATGCCAATCACCAGAACCGCTCCTATGTCGTCGATTATAGCAAAGGCCGTCAGAAATATTTTAATGCTAAGTGGCACTTTATTTCCCAGCAGTTTTAGAATTGCCAGGGTGAATGCAATATCTGTTGCCATTGCAATGCCCCATCCGCCACGTGTCTCAGGGTTTGCATTTAACACCAGGTATAAAGTTAAAGGGACAAGCATTCCTCCAATCGCAGCAAAAAAAGGAAAGGAGGCCTTTTTCAGCGTGTTAAGCTCACCAATGAGTATTTCTCTTTTAATTTCAAGGCCAATCAGAAAAAAGAAAATGGCCATTAACCCATCATTTATCCATAGTATCAAAGGTTTTACCAGGGTAAAATTCTCCGATTTGATTCCAATCTTGTATTGCCATATTGAATTAAACTGTTCACTCACCGGAGAATTGGAGAGGATGAGGGCAAGTATCATTGCAGAAAACAAAAGTATTCCACTAAAGCTTTCTGCCTTTATGAATTTCTGGATTGGGTTTAAATACGTTTTACGATTCATCATCTTACCTTTAGGTTTTACAGCATTAAAATGATTCCCCCCTGAGGAATCCCGGATCTGAATGCCCTGGGTTGACTAAAAAACTCAGTGCACGCCGAATGTGACACGCAATTCCATCCAGGGTCTGCCACCCGTGCTCTGCTGCGTCACACAAAAAGCAGCATCATCACACCATCACTAATACAAGGAACAACAGAATAGTATGCTTCTGTGTTTTAATTTATTTATTTTTTAGCATTTGCAAACATGCTTTAATATCTTTTGGCATGATGGAGTAAAGTAACAACACAAATCTTTAAATTCGCACAACATGTTTATTCCACCACTAAATTTCGGTTTTTAGGATACTTCACCGAATATTTCAATTCCAGATCCTTGGTATCATTCGGCATAAGCTCAAACGCCCATTTAATTTCTCCGTTCTCTGGATTTAGTTTTGCACCCGTACTGTTTTGAACGTTGACTTCAATTTCTTCAATCGTAGAAACAGGAACCTGATCAAGAACGATCATATTAATCGTCTGGCTTTTGTTATTTTTAACGGTTGTTTTCCACAGGCGGGTCTCCTCCTTTTTGTTTCCTATAAACTGTCTGTTTGTAAAATCCTTAATTTTTTCCCTGTTAACGGCAACTTTTTTATCCCGACCCAATGATATTTCAAGCGTATCTGTAGCATACCTGACATCCATCAGCGTTTTACCCACGTAGGTATCTTCAAAAAACACATTGGCCTCTCCTTCCAATAAGTTATACTTTTCCCAATCCACTATATTTGCGATTAAGAAGGCATCTTTTTCAATTTTCGGCACACAGTAATATTGATAGAATGCAGGCAAATCATAAATGGCCATGTCCACCATGTAATTCTTATTATCCGACTTAATTGTGTAAGGTGTATTTATTTCAAAATCAACCGTTGTCTGATTTTCAACCTGAGCGGCAGGGATGGGGAGACTGCTTGTACCTCTAATCTTAACAGACTTTTTCACATCAACACCGGCCATTCTTCCCTGCAAGGCTTCAGATAGATTCTTATGTGAACCATAGCCAACCATCACAACTTCTTCAAGTTCAACTTCACTTTCCTGCAAGGCAACATTCATCACTGCGTTTGTGATTGGCATTGTCCTGGTATTAAACCCAATGAAAGAAAAGGTCAACTGACCTGATTGACTGGGAATCGTAATTGAATAGTTACCGTCCATGTCTGCCACTGTTCCAATGGTGGTCCCTTCTACAAACACAGTAGCTCCTGGTAAAGGATCGCCATTGCCATCCATCACTTTCCCGCTCACACTATTTGCTATTAGTTTATACCTTGGAGGCAAGGTGTTGTAATTTAAAAAGTAGGTTTTCAACTCAGGAGCAAGCCCTGAAACGTTTGGTTCTGCTGATGAAAATTTAAGTTTCACATTGGACCAATCCACTTTCGTATCCTGCTTAACATTGGCTTTATAGACCAGCTGAACCGGCTCGTTTATGCTTTTTGCCCGAATGTCATAGGATGGAAACCAACCAGCATTTCCCACCAAATAACTTACTTCCAGTGCATACCTGTTGGTCTGTTTTACATCTACCTTTACTGAAACTTCTCCGCTTGGAAATTCCTTCTTCCCCGTCAGGGTTCCAATTTGATTTTGCAAATCATTCTTTTGCTCGTTTAAGGTTTTTAGCGTTTGATTTCTCTTTATCTCATTCATCTTTAAGGACGTCAATTGGCTGCTATAAAACGACGAGGCCATTTTCAGATTTTCCACATTTACCTGCTCATTTTTACCACCAATATCCCTGTTATCCTGTAAAAACTGTAGCTCCTCACGCATGATTGACAAATGAGCACTCTCAACCTTTATTTTTTCCTCAATAATTTCAAGTTGCTTTTCTAAATCCTTCAGTT
>JBFHER010000155.1:0-9345 GCA_041584055.1 Bacteroidales bacterium | reverse complement strand
TTATCAAATTCGTTGTCGTTATCACCGCGCATGATGTAGGACTTGAATAACTTTTCTCGTAAATCACGTTTGTTAGAATAGGTAATAAACGGAATCAAACTTGGTTTGTGTGGTGTAAATACCCATTTCCCTTCATACCCTTTTGATTTGGCAGTTTCGGCAGCTGAGGCAATTAATCCAGCAGGTAGTCCGCTTAAATCTTCCTTCTTATCAATGATTAATTCAAACCCGTTGGTCTCAGCCAATACGTTGTCACCAAATGTAAGTGACAGCTTCGCAAGTTTTTCGTCGATTTTGCGTAATTCTGCTTTTGCAGCGTCATCCAGATTTGCACCACCGCGTACAAAATCGGAATAGTATTTCTCCAGCAGGGTCGTCTGCTCAATGCTCAGAACCAGCTTACTTCTTTGTTCATAAACAGCCTTGATGCGTGCAAATAATTCCGGATTTAAGTTGATGTCTCCATAGTGGGCTGTAATTAAGGGAGATACTTCTTTTGCAATTGCCTGCAGGCTGTCGTTTGTATGGGCAGATGTGAGGTTATTGAATACTTCTGAAACTTTTGTAAGCAGCGATCCGCTTTTATCAAGAGCCACAAGCGTATTTTCGAAGGTTGGTGCTTCTGTATTGTTGATGATAGCATCAATTTCAGCCTTGTGTTGTTTCATCCCCTCAATAAAAGCAGGCATATAATGATTGTTCTTGATTTCGTTGAATGGTGGCGTTCCAAATGGCGTATTCCACTCAGTCAGGAAAGGGTTTTGCTCTGTTTCCATACAGGATGTGAGAATTAAAACGGTGAATAATAAAAATAAATGTTTCATGGATGTGTGTTTTGTGTATTTGAATGCAAAAATAATAAAAGATGAAGAGATAGGTATGATTTTCTACCATATCAGATCAATTAGGTTGGATTATTGCATATTCTGTATAAGCATAGCATAGATTCATTTTACAAAAAGAGGAAATGACAAGTAAAGGGGGTTATCACTTATTTACGACCAATCGAATTACTTTAGAATAGGCATCGATGTTCAGTTTGCAAAAATAAATCCCTGATGGTAGATCTTTTGAATCAAATAAAGCTTTATGCATCCCTGAGGCTTTATTTTCATTGACTAAGACACTTACTTTTTTTCCTGCCATGTCGTAGATAGATATAGTAACTAGGTGTGCTAGCTGAGGGCTTCCGGGGACTAAATATTCAATTGTTGAACTTGATGTGACTGGATTTGGATAGCTCCGCAGGTAATTGCCAATCTTTTCAGTGTTCACATGTGTTGATGTGCCTTCATCATAAACGACCAAACCCATAACAAAATTAATATCCGTAGTCAGAATTTCAACTTTATCGCTTCCGTCAAAGTTTGCCTGCATTATTTTGCTTTTCCCCTGATCAGCGCTTTCAGACCAAAATAATTTTGAATTTTTTGTATCAAGTGCGATCTGACTTGCCTTTACACCTGTCAAAATTTTCACAGGGTTTGTTTTATCCTTATTCATTCTGTAAATAACATCTGAGTTTACGCCGGGATCTGTCCAGAAAATAGAATTAGCGCTAACAACCAGGTCATGGGGAAAGGACATGTCAACAGCCGGCGTGGCATTTTGAACTATGGTCTCATAGGCCGAACCATCTGTTTTACAGCAATAGATGAAATCATTGCATGATATGCCTCCTCGTATCCAATAAAGCATGTCGCCATCAACCGTGATGCCACGAAGGGTTTCAAACAAACTGCTTGCATATTCTTTTATTGTCACAATGGCCTGATCTGTGCCATCCATGTTGGCACCAATGACCTTGTCTTCAGTTTGATCCACCGTGAAATATACTCTTCGCGCACTTAAATCCAGGTCCAGACTGTATATGCCTGCGATATTTGTAATAACATCCAGTATGTTACTGCCATCTAAATTGGCAGACCGAATACAATTTTCTCCACTTTCGATGTAATATATTCTCATTGGATCAACTGTATTATCCAATGCTATATCATACAATTTATTGATTCCATCGAAACATAGAGTTTGACCTGAACCATCATCCTTGCAAGTATGAATACTTCCGTTATAGTCAGGCGCATAATTGTATCCGTTGCCGTATATTAAATGGATTTGACTGTAAACATTTGGATTCAAAAGCAATACAGTAAATAAAAGGAATATGGATTTACAGTTTCCCATGCGCTATATTTATGCACATTTAGTTTTGACCACAAATAAAGTTACGAACTTTCGCTGTGTATTTCATGATAACGACGGACAAAAATGCTTGTTTCTGCTGAGAGGCATTCTTCCATGAGGTGTAAGTGGTACTGAATGTTCTGACACATATTGATTAGGGTTGATTTCAGTGTTTATCAAAAAAAACGCCCGTTTGCCATGATGCAACGGGCGTATTCTGATATTATCGGGAACGAATTTCTTTTCGCATGAACATTGTATATGCCAGCGCAAAGAACAGTAGTGTACCACTCATCAATGCCAGTACCTGCGGCCAAACCAGCATCAGGCTTTGGCCCAATGGTAGGGGGTTGGGAATGGCACCAATGGTTTGTTCTGTTGTCAGTGGTCCCAAACTTCTTAGGGAAGGTCGCAACAAAGTAGCTGTTACGTCGTTGAAAAGTTGTCCGGGATTTATCCGCATTAAATTTTGAACAAACCGTTGGAAAGCAACAATTTGATGTTCGGTGATAAATCTTGCAGGCGCCAGGCCTTTCGCAATCAGGTTAACGATCATGCTGTAAAAAATGGTGAAGAAAAGCCAGATTGAGATCCCAGCCATCGCAGATGTGGCGGCCTGCCGAAACTTCACAGAAAAAAGGATGGATAAATTTAACCAAAAACCCACATACACGATGCTTATAAGCGTGAAAATAATAATTCTCAAAAACTCATCGGTACTGGGAGGGATGCCTAAAAAGATAAGGCCAAAACCAAGGACAAGCATGCTTAGCGCAATAAACAAAGAACTCAATGTTAGCAATGCTGCCACAAATTTTGCATTTAAAACATAGTCTCGATAAATTGGTTGAGCGAGTATTCTGCTGAGTGTCCCTTTATTTTGTTCCATGTTGATACTGTCGAAACCCATGCTGATGCCTAAAAGGGGACCAAGGAAACTAATAAAAACAGCATAGGATGGCAATGTGCCATTGGAATGTGTGTAGAGTTTTAAGAAAAAGAAATCGTCATCTGCACTCCCTCCCTGTATGGCAGAAGAAAAGTCATCCAGCGCTGTGTACAGGGAACCCATGCAGGTGAGTAGCACCAATGCGACCATGATTAAGAACTTCCAGCTTTTTACTGCGTCAGCGATTTCTTTGTTAACAATGATCCAAAAAGGATTTATCTGTTTTGATAATGATTTATTCATGGCTTGAACCTCCTTCAAAATATCGGTTGTAAATTGCATCAAGTCCGTACTCAATCTTATTGACATAATTGAGACTGTAATTGGCATTGATGACTGCTTTTGCAATGGTCGAAGAAATATCTGAAGCGCATTCTATCAGAAAATGGTCCTTGTCTTCAGTGACTTTCTGAATGCCTTCGATGGGGGAAAGAAGCGTTTGGATCCCCTCTAAACTGGGAGCCTTCTGATTGCTCTCTGAGGTGTCGATGCCAAGTTCAATTAAATACATCCCATGGGTGAAAAGCTTTTTTGACAGGTCCTCAATGGTTCCTACTTCCAATAATTTTCCTTCAACAAAAATACCCACCCTGTCACAAACCTGTTGAACCTGGTGCAGATTATGGGATGAAAATAAAACAGTTATGTTGTTTTCATCTCTGAGTTCCTGGATTAAGCTTAGCAATTCCTGAACCCCTTTTGGGTCAATTCCCGTGGTAGGTTCATCCAAAATAATGACTTCCGGATTTTTAATTAACACATCAGCCAGACCTAAACGCTGACGCATCCCCTTGGAATAGTTGCCTGTTTTTTTGTTTATGGCTTTTTCAAGTCCAACCCGTTTTAAAAGACGTGTCGCATTTAATTTTGCTTCCGCATAATTAAACCCGTTCAACCGGGCTGTGTAAATGAGGTTATCCAGACCTGTAAGATCATCATAAAATCCTACATCTTCAGGCAAATACCCCACCTTGCGTTTTACTTCAATTGGGTTTCTGGTGGAGTTGATTCCACAGACATTCACCTGCCCATTACTGGGTTCGGTGAGTCCCATTAACATCAGGATGGTTGTTGATTTACCTGCCCCGTTAGGGCCTAATAAACCAAAGATCTCTCCTTTGTTAATTGATAAGTTAAGGTTGTTGACTGCTGTAAATTCACCATAGTTCTTTGATATCCCATTCAGTTGAATAACTGGATTTTCCATCGTGTTACCTCCTTCCAAATTTCTTAATTAACAACACAATACCACCCACTGAAGCCAAAAGGATGAAAATACCAAGCCATCCCATGAGCATTGGCGTTTTAACCATGATTCTAAACGAAAGGGTTTGATTTGTTTCTGTGGTTTTTGCTGTAATATTTGTAATGTAATCACCGGGAATGGCTTTTTTATCTGCTAGAATGGTGGCTAAGCAGCTTGCTGTCTTTCCAGGTTCCAGGCTTTCAATTTTTTGTGTGTCAAATGAAATTTCCCAGTTTTTAGGTTTCGAGGCCGTGAGTTCAATGTTCTCAAGTTTGGTGGAGCCTGTGTTTTTTACGATTAATTCAACTTTCTTTTCCTCGCCGGCAGTTAGTTTGGTACTTAAAAGCCCTGTGGGGGTTGTGAAAGACATGTCGTATGTTCCTGTGATGACCACTTCCAGGGTCATTTCTGCAGAAGTTGATCCTGAAACCGCTTTTACAGGGATTTTATACGTGCCGGCATAGACACTAACAGGGGCCTTGATTTCGTAGTTGATGCTGCGGGTTCCGTTTGCTTCCAATTCGGTTGAGGTGGCCTGCTTATGGTTTGGTTTTATCGCTACACTCCAACCTCTTGGTGGAGATGCCATCAGCGCATATTGTTGCTTGTTTGGTGTTTTGTTTTTAAGAACAGCATTGAACGAAAAGGTGGACCTTGATGTGCCCTCCATGTTTTTTTGGTCACATGTAAGTTCTGTTTCGTTAGACCCGGCTGTGCTCACATTGACCGATAAGGGCAAGGCTGGTCCGTTACTCATTTTTGCATAAAAAGTATAAAGCCCCTTTTTTACCTGATAAGGAACGTCAACTTTTAGATTCAATGTTTTTTTGTCATGCGCCAGTATTGCTAATTTATTAATATTCAGACCACTGGCGGTTAATGTGTAAGACCATGAACGTGGGATATTGGAAACTGAAATGTGCTCGTTTATTGTTCTTTCCCCATTGTTTATAAAATCAAGAGAGTAGCTTACTGTGCTACCGGGTGAAACAGAAACACTTGTGTAGGGGGTATAAATTTCAAGTGTATCAGCTGACGCAAAACCGGCCTGATGAATTTGAAACAGGAATAGTCCAAAAATAAAAATGCGTAAGTAAGAAATTGTACTTTTCATAAATGCTCCTCCATAAAAATTAAGATTAGATTTCGATTATTTGTGAATATATTTGTTTGATTTCGTTGAAATACATGCTAAAAAACGTGTCGTTTTGAACAATATGTTTTGATGCATCCGTTAGGGACATACAAGCGCGCTAAAGGTCTGTGATACCCAAAGTGATGCATTTAATAAAATGTATGATGCGCCAAAAAAAGATAATTCCCTGGCTTTCAGTTTAACTTACAATTAAAAAGAGAGTGTCCAGGTCTGGACACCCTCTTTTAAGATTACATAATTTTAATTTGTTTTGCTGGCTTTGGCTTCACTTCTTCGCGTTTAGGAAGCGTGATGTGAAGGATGCCGTTGTCATAGCTTGCGACAATTTTTTCGGCGTTTACAACATTTTCAGAAATGGTGAATGAACGTTGGAATGACTGGTAACTGAATTCACGTCTTGTGATTTTTTCACCTTTTTTTTCTTCAACTTCATTTTTCTTTTCTGAAGAGATGGTCAAATGTCCATTGTCGTAGTTGACTTTAAAATCTTCTTTCTTTAAACCTGGGGCAGCTACTTCGATCAAAAATTCATTTTCATTCTCTTTGACGTTAACAGCAGGTAAGCTAGTGTCAGTGCTGGAAAAGTTTGATCTATTCCAATCCATCAATTCTCCATCAAAAAATCTATCGAAGATTGAAGGGGCTGATGGGAACCAGTTGTTTGATAATTTTGCAAGTGTCATGATTTTGTCCTCCAAAAATTTAATTCAACAAATTTTTAATAAACTCACACAGCTAATTTCAAACAGTATGCCAATTGTTCGAGGAAGCGTACTTGCTACTTAATTTGCGCTGATTTTCAAATAATTATAAATTTAACCGTAAAAACAGGCATAAAAACCTCCGGTCAATTTGACGCAGGGATGCTTTAAACGTGTCATGTTGACCACTTTAACTGTCAAATGTTCGTTAAATTTCATCGATAAAAGGTGGTCGATTCAGCCGATTTACAGCGCTTGGACTGTACTTTTAAGGAGAATGATTAATTCACTGATTTTGCACAACGAAAACCCGTGTTAAACAAAGATGTTTCACTTGAATTTGATGATCTGAAAAAGACAGAAAAACTGATGTCTCCGGCTTCATCATACATAAAGGAACCGCCCCGAATTGTTTTTACTGTTTCGTTGTATTGATAGGGCTCAGCATTTCCAGGATAGGGTTTATAGACATCTCCTGTCCATTCCCAAACATTGCCGGTCATGCCGTATAAGCCCATGTTCGAAGGAGCAAAGGATTTCGCTGGAGCTGTATACAAATAACCGTCTTTTTCTTCGGGTGCCTGAATGGTTCCCTGAAATACATTCGCCTGCCATTTTCCATCAACGATGATGTCCTTACCAAACGGGTAGAGTTCATCACTTGTGCCGCCATTTCTTGCCGCAAATTCCCATTCTGCTTCGGTAGGAAGTCGCTTTCCACACCATTTTGCATAAGCCATCGCATCATTCCAGGAAACATGTGTGACAGGGTGGTCATCCTTTGCCTTTTTCTCCTGTGGTCCCATCGGGTATTCCCAGGTTGTGCCTGGAAGAAGTATCCAGCGACCGGACGAAAAGTCGAACACGGCAGAATCCTTAAAACGTTCTGCCTCTGTGGTGTGTCCTGTTGCTTCTATAAACGCTCTGAATTGCTTCACAGTCACGGGGTGCACATCCAGCATAAAGCTAAGCACGGTTACCGCATGTACCGGTCGTTCCCTGGGACCAACAGAATTAGATCCCATCATAAATGTATTGCCTTCAAAACGGATCATCTGTACATCATCGTGCCCGGTGATCGGTGACTTATTAACAGTTGTGCTATTTGTAGTTTGTTCTTTTTCAGATGGTTGTGCTTCTTTTTCTTGCTTATTAACATTTTTGCATGCTGTTGTTAATAATATAGCGATTACTACAATTGTGTATCTCCAAATCATCGGATGGACTTTAAATTTGTTTAAGTGCAAATATAAGCCTAGAATCTTTATTTTGCTATTTATTACCTTGAATGCTCCCGAATTCTTCTATTAAGCGCCTTTTTTCCTTTTACGTTTTATGATTTTACAGGTAAATGGGGAAATTTCATTTTCACCGATGGCGCTTTCAGGCGGTAAAAGTGGAAACAGTGTCGGTAAATTTGATAGAAGAATATGAATGCTTGAATTTTCTTCAATGACCGATGAATCCTCGCAACTGACAGATTAATTGTTCTTAATCGTTGAGGAAGCATGTACATTTGAACTGTAATTTTAAATAATCATTTAAAACAAAATATTATGAAAACAACAGTTAGAGTACTCAGTTTAGTGATGGTAATGGTTCTTGGTTCTGCTTTCACAATGCAAGCTTCCACAGTGGTTGGTGATACATATACAGAAGCCGGAAAATATTGGCTAAAGCGTGCAAGTAATCACATGGTGGTAAACAACAGGGAGTTAAAAACCTTTGTCATTCATTTCGACAATGTACCAAATCCGGTATACATCGGCGTATTGGAAAATAACGAGGCGTACACGCAATTCCTGGTTCGCACTGACAATTTTGAAGTGATGTACACTGCAGCTGGTGGACAACTGGGCATACAGTATGTGCCAGAAACTGTGGCAGCTTTGTCAAGAGAAAAAGCAATGGAAACAATAAACCGGGAAAACTTCCTGCGTCAGCGCATTATTTCCACCAATGTCCGTAGTGAAGAAGAGATGTTATCCCTGATTGCATGTTATTTACCCGAAGTAATGAACTAAAAGTTTCTGGAAATACTTAAGAGCGCCTGGCAGGTTTTAAACTTGTCAGGCTTTTTTTAGATCGTTGATGGAGCATTTAAGATCAGTGACCGGACAATGGCCACGGGGAACAAAAGATATACGGCTAGATAAATTGACATTGTTTATTCTCCGACTGCTGTCACCCGACTCTTCATCGGCCATCAAATTCATTTATTTCCCTATTGAGTAGCACATTGTAAACTCAATGGTGCGGTTAAACTGCCTTCCCGGGTTTTGCCAGACATAGATTCCCTGAATGTCTTCGTCAAGGAGATCTGCTATGGCGAAAACAGAATAAGCCCACCTGATGTTGGCGCGCCATCGCGCATTTATATAGTAATTTGCACCAAACATAAAAGCGACTTCACTTTGATAAAACTTGTTGGGTGCATCTTCTTCCGAGAACTTGCCGTATTCATCATAAATTCCGGAACTTAACAGATATCCCAGGCCAATGCCAGCATCAACAGAAAATTGATTGTTCAGCATGTATTCGGCCATCAGGGGAAGCTGAATGTAGTTTAATCGAACCTTTAAATAGCTTTCATCCCCGCTTTCGGGATCAAACGGTTTTACTTTTCCTTTCTGAATGTATTTGAGCTCCAGGCGACCCTTCATACGATGACTCAGATCACGTGAAACAAAGCCACCTAGAATGAGACCGGCCTTGTTATAACCACCCAGAAAATCGCCATCAATCTGACTTACATCAAATCCCCCCATAAGACCACCGTCAAAGTATTTTATTTGCGACAGGGCGGGGTAGGTCGCAAGTCCCAGTATAAAAATCACTACATATTTAAACATAAGCCATCAGTTTTTCTTTTAGTTCATCAAAGCCTTCTGCTGCTTTTCGTTGTACCACCTGCAGGTTTGATAATCCCGGCACCTCAACAACATTGGGATCCAGTAAAAACATGGGGGTGCCTTCAGGTGCGTAATGCACCAGACTGGCTGCAGGATAAACCGCCATGGATGTCCCGATAACGACAACTAAATTCGCATCATTACAGATGGGGATAGCCTCCTCCATGGCAGGAACTGCTTCGCCATAAAAGACG
>JBFHER010000154.1:0-9377 GCA_041584055.1 Bacteroidales bacterium | reverse complement strand
TTTCCCGACCTCCTTCAGTCGGTACGGGATAAACTTCTCATCCCGGTGAAGATGATTCGTCAAACAAAAAAGTGCGAGCCCCACACTCGGAACTCACACTCTACTCTGTCTTGTGACCGCACCGGGATTTCCCGACCTCCTTCAGTCG
The DNA here is from genome assembly GCA_041584055.1 of Bacteroidales bacterium. GTDB lineage: Bacteria > Bacteroidota > Bacteroidia > Bacteroidales > UBA5342 > JBFHER01. The sequence continues at coordinate 9,229 of JBFHER010000154.1, read as the reverse complement.
GTACGGGATAAACTTCTCATCCCGGTGAAGATGATTCGTCAAACAAAAAAGTGCGAGCCCCACACTCGGAACTCACACTCTACTCTGTCTTGTGACCGCACCGGGATTCGAACCCAGATCATCAGAACCGGAATCTGACATTCTATCCATTGAACTATGCAGCCGATATTCTGTGCAAAAGTAATAAATTTCATGAAATATGGAATCTGAAGCGAAGATTCTCAAATGTATCCTTAAACGTCCTTGTCTTCCAGGTAAATTTTCTTAATCTTTTCAGCATTCTCAGGTTCTCTTAGAAGGATTCTATCACCATCATCCAATCCTCCTGAAACAACCACTTCCAACTTATTTTGAAGACCTAACTTAACCTCTTTTTTAACCACATGAATTCCACTTTTCAGATATACAAAATTATGGTTCTCCTCACCAAAAACGGCATTCAAAGGAATTACGAGCGCATTAGGGATGGTATCCAGTACAAAGCTATTCAAAGTAGTCATGGAAGGTTTTAACTCTTGTTCTGTATCCGTGAGTGAGACAAGCACCTTATATACTTTGAAATCATCTTCGTTTGATTTTTTTCCAATGCTTGAGATTTCCTTAACAACACCTGAAAAATTTTTATCCTTGATTGCATCCACTGTGATACGAACCTCCTTTCCAATCTCCAGTTTTGTAATCTCAATCTCGTTGATCAAAACTTCGGAATCCAGATTATTCAAATCAGGCAAAGTTGCGATCACGGCTCCCCAATATGGAGAGATTCTATCACCGGTTTTCACTTTCCCCCTATGTCCTCTGGAATAAATCACGATACCATCTTCCGGTGCATAAATTTTCAATTGAGCATTGAGTTGAACCAGTTTCTCGAGTTCTTTGCGATATCTATCAAGCCTTTCATTAATAGAAGCAATGGCATTTTTTTCATAAATTTTTCGTCGTTGATAATTTCGTTGTGCATTTTCCAGCTGACGAACAAGTCTGTCTTTTGCAATTCTTACCTGTCGCTGAATGGCGGGTGATTCGTAAACTGACTGCTCTACCCGGATGCTTGCATCCTCAAGTCGGTCTTCCACCTGCTGAATGCTTACACGCACCCCAGACAAGTCTACGGAAGAGTCCAGCAAGGCAATTTCAAGTCTTTCCTCCATTTGTAGAATTCTTTCTTCCAGATCCTTAATCCTTTGTTCAACCTGTGAATGATCTAATTCTGCAATGAAATCACCTTTTTTAACCTTGGTTCCTTCCTTTACCAGATTATCAATCTTCATATCGTTGATCCCTAGCGTTCTGTCAAAAAACAGTTCAGGAGGATAAATATTAATGCATTTTGCGGCAACAATCTCTCCTTTTCCTTCCACAGAAACCTCAAAGTACCTGCGTTCTGCCTTCACATATTTCACCTCTGTTGCCTCCTCTTTGCCAAGTAGTACAATTGCCATGATGACAAGAAAGGCTCCTGCCACTATCAAACCAAAGATTTTTGCTCTTTTCATATTTTCGTTCTGTTACTTAATTCTACATTAAGTTTAAAAAGTAAAGATACGCTTTAAGCACGTATCAAAAAACTGCATTAAAAATATTAACGATTTTTATCACCTGATTGTATTAAATTTGCGACTCAACCATTATTTTTGGGCATGCTAACAATATTCAAAAGAGAAGTTTCCTTATTTTTCAATACCATTACAGGATATATCATAACAGGGATATTTCTTTTGGTAACCGGATTATTTCTCTGGGTTCTTCCCGGAAGTTGGAATATTCCATCGGGAACCTATGCACACATGCAAGGGTTTTTCGAACTGGGCCCATGGTTGTTTCTTTTTTTGATTCCAGCCATTACCATGCGTTTATTTTCTGAAGAATATAAAAGCAGCACCATCGAATTGCTCATCACACGACCTGTAAGGGAATATCAGATTGTGCTGGGAAAATATCTGGCAGCACTGCTCTTGCTTATCATTGCATTGGCCCCAACCCTCATTTATTTCTATTCTGTTGGAAGAATGGCTTCCCCTGTGTGGAACATTGACACAGGTGCGATATGGGGTTCCTATTTTGCACTGCTGATGTTAGGAGCGACTTACACGGCCATCGGAACCTTTGCATCAAGCCTCACCGACAACCAGATCACCGCCTTTATTCTGTCCCTTTCATTGAGCTTCTTCTTCTATGCTGCATTTGATCTTATCTCAGCTATTCCGGGATTAACCGGCTTGTTAAAATACCTTAGCCACCTGGGAATGGAAAGTCACTATCAGGCTTTTAGCAGGGGAGTTATCGACTCCAGAGACCTGCTTTATTTTGCGTCAGTCATTCTCTTTTTTCTTGCACTAACCAAATGGAGGATTGCAAAACGATGAAGAAACTCATTCAAAAAGTGCTGAGGTCAATCATTGCAAAAGCGGTCATCCTTTTGCTTATTCTAATACTTGTAAACATGGCTTTGCGATCAGTCTTTTTTAGGATTGATCTCACCCAGGACAAACGTTTTTCATTGTCAGCAAGCACCATCGAGCTCTTAAACCTTTTGGAATCAGAGGCCTCAGTCACCATTTATCTGGATGGAGATTTGAATCAGGGATTCCGCGAATTAAAAATGGCATGCAACGATCTAATGCGTGAGTTCAACATCCATGGCAAGTCAAAATTTAGTTTCACTTTCACCTCTCCCGACAATGTCGCATCTGAAGAAAGGAAGAAACGCTTGTTAAAGCAACTTGAGGATCTTGATATGGCTCCCATCAATGTTGTTGAGGAAGGTAAAAATGGAAAGATCATTCAAAAACCGGTTTATCCATGGGCCGCAATTAATTACAAAGAAAAAACCTATCCTGTGCGTCTGCTGGTCAACATCCCCGGCAAAAATGGAACAGAGAACCTAAACCTATCCATTCAGAACCTTGAATATCAGTTTACGGATGCGCTTCGCATTTTAAGCACATCAGAACCAAAAAAAATTGCATTTATCGAAGGACATGGAGAACTGAATGAAGATGACGTTTATGACGTAACCAGTGCCCTAAGTCATTATTATCAAATCGACCGGGGCGTCATTGGCACCAATCCCACAGTGCTTGATCCTTATCAGGCCCTGATCATTGCCCATCCTCAACAGGCCTACACGGAAATGGAGAAATTTGTGCTGGATCAGTACATCATGAAAGGGGGGCGGGTGCTTTGGTTTTTGGATGGCGTCGCAATCAGTCTTGACAGTCTTTCCCAAAACCCGATGACCATCGGATTGTATCACGATGTGAATCTGGAAGACATGTTGTTCAGATATGGTGCACGGGTCAATCCTGTGTTGCTACAGGACATGCAATGTGCCCTCATACCAATAAACTTTGCTGCTCAGGGACAAAAAGCAGATTTTCATCCGGTTCCATGGTTTTATTCTCCGGTGATGAGCAGTGCGCTGAAACATCCCATCACCACCAACTTATCGCCTGTAAGAGGAAATTTTACAAGTTCTGTTGATTCGGTTGGCACCATCCCCGGTTTAAAACGACAGGTTTTACTTCAAAGCTCCGCCCAGACAAACGTATTTCAGGCGCCAGCTCCCGTGAACCTTGATATTGCTGCACAAAACATGGATTCCCGCTATTTCAATGCGGGCTCCAAGCCGGTAGCATTGCTTCAGGAAGGCGTATTCCCATCCGTTTTCAAGAACCGAAACATACCGGCAGGCCTCACGGTTCAGCGTTCTGCAATACTCACGGAAAGTAAACCCACCCGCATGCTCATTGTGGGTGATGGTGATATTTTGAGAAATGAAGTGGAAGGAAGCGGAGCCTCCCGACAGCTATTCCCTTTGAATTTTGACAGATACACCCGACAGGAACTCTATGGCAATAAAGAATTTGTTGTGAATGCCGTTAACTATCTCGTGGAAGGTGAGCAATGGATGCAATTGCGTAACAGATCATTTCAACTGCGTCTTCTGGATAAAACAGAGGCCAATGAGAAACGTGGTAAATGGCAGATTTTGAATGTATTGCTACCATTTCTGATCCTTGTTGTTATGGGGTTTTTATTCACAATTTACCGTCGCCGGAAATATTCTGTCCGTTCCTGATTTTGATTCACGATGCCGGACTTAAAAATTATTGACGGTGCTTTTATCTTCACAATTTTTCTCTATCTTTGGTTACTTATTAAAAATTCTTGAAAAATATGAAGTTTATTGTTTCGAGCACGTCTCTATTGAGTCATCTACAGGCAATCAGCCGGGTAATCAGTAATAAAAACACACTTGCAATACTGGATAGTTTTCTTTTTAAACTGGAAGGAAATACATTGACTGTCACGGCTTCCGATCTGGACACAACACTGATCACATCACTTGAAGTTGAGTCGACAGAAGGCGATGGAAGCTTTGCTGCATCGGCAAAAATCCTACTTGATTATTTGAAGGAATTTGCTGATCAACCTTTGACATTTGGAATCAACGATTCATTTAACCTGTCAATAACCAGTGAGAATGACGATTTCTCAAACAATGGACAAAATGGCGACGAATATCCAAAGTTACCGGAACTGGATGCTGAGAATGTTGTTAAATTCAACATCGATGTTGATCGCCTTGAAAACGGAATTTCAAAAACACTTTTTGCAACGGCAGATGATGAGTTACGTCCTGTGATGAATGGTATTTTCTTTGACATTACCGAGGAAAGTTTAACCCTGGCTGCATCTGACGCACATAAGCTGGTGCGCATCACTGATTCAAACGTTACCGGTGTGCAACCATCATCCTTTATATTGCCTAAAAAACCAGCCTCCCTGTTAAAAAGCATTTTACCAAAGGAAGAAGGTGATGTTGAAATTGCATTTGATTCAAAAAATGCCAGCATTACGCTTTCTAACTACAAAATGATTTGTCGTTTGGTGGAGGGCCGTTACCCGAATTACAATTCAGTAATACCACAAGACAATCCGAACAAAATGATTGTTGACCGGATGGCTTTTATTGCGACCCTTAAAAGGGTGGCAGTGTGCTCCAACCAGGCCAGCAACCTGATCAAGATACAATTAACAACAAATCAGGCAAAAGTATCCGCTCAGGACATTGACTTTTCAATTTCAGCGCACGCTGTGATTCCTTGTCAGTACGAAGGTGATGACTTAAGCATTGGCTTTAAATCCAATTTCCTGATTGAGATTCTCTCAAACATTGATTCCGGAGATGTAATTCTGGAATTTGCGGATTCATCCAGAGCTGGTGTTATTCTACCTTTCGACAGTAAGGAGAACATCGACCTGCTCATGCTTTTGATGCCGATGATGTTAAACGATTAATGAATTATTGACTAAACCATATAAAAGGATTCTCTGAAGAGTCCTTTTTTTTTACCATCTAAAACGCAGTTATGCAGTTGAAACTAAAAAAACCGATTGCCTTCTTCGATCTTGAGACAACCGGCATCAACATTGTGAGTGATCGGATAGTAGAAATTTCAATTTTAGTGGTTCATCCAAATGGCATGGAAGAAACTAAAACCATGCGTGTTAATCCGGGATGTCCTATTCCGGCTGCATCATCAGAGATACATGGCATATATGATGAAGATGTAAAAGACGCGCCACACTTCAAAGAAATTGCAAAAACACTAGCTAAATTCATCGAAGGGTGTGATCTGGCGGGCTTTAATTCCAACAGATTTGACATCCCCTTGCTTGCTGAAGAATTTTTGCGTGCCAATGTGGATATTGAATTTAACAAGCGTCGTTTTGTTGATGTTCAAACCATCTTTCACAAAAAAGAACAACGAACACTTTTAGCTGCATACAAATTTTATTGCGACAGGGACCTCTCCGACGCACACAGTGCAGAAGCAGATGTAAAAGCAACCTACGAGGTGCTGAAGTCGCAGCTTGACCGCTATGATGATCTTGAAAATGACATCGAATTTCTCGCTGAATTCTCTTCTTTTAATCAAAATGCGGATTTCTCAGGCCGAATTATTTTCAATAAAGATGGGGAAGAAGTATTTAACTTTGGTAAGCACAAGGGCAAAAAGGTAATCGATGTCCTTGAGAGAGAACCAAGTTATTATGCATGGATGATGAATGGCGATTTCCCATTGTATACCAAAAAAATTCTAACCGCTATTAAACTCCGATCCTTTAACAAATAAGACATGAAAATTCTTTGTATCGGTCGAAATTACGTTGCGCACGCAGAGGAATTAAAGAATGAAGTACCAACAGAACCCGTCATATTCAGCAAGCCTGATTCATCCATTTTAAGGAATAACAGTGCATTTTTTCTGCCCTCTTTTTCAAAGGAGGTGCATCATGAAATTGAACTTGTTGTTAGAATCAGTAGACTTGGCAAAAAAATTGCACCCCAATTCGCGCACCGCTATTACGAAGAAATTGGACTTGGCATTGATTTTACAGCACGGGATTTACAGTCAAAGCTTAAACAAAAAGGACTGCCCTGGGATCTTGCCAAAGGATTTGACGGCGCTGCACCTTTGGGTGAATTTATCAGCAAAAAGGAACTTCCTGCGATGAATGACATTGCCTTTCGCCTAGACAAAAATGGGTCAACTGTTCAAAAGGGAAACTCCGGCTTGATGATTTTCAGCATTGACACACTTATCTCGTACCTGTCGAATTATTTCACCTTGAAAACAGGGGATTTGATTTTTACCGGAACACCTGCCGGGGTGGGTCCTGTTCAAACCGACGATCATCTGCTTGGTTACATAGGAGAGAAAAAAGTATTGGACATTATTGTAAAATAGGTATTAAACCTCCTTCGGCTTACGCTCACCTTTTCGGTAATAGTAAATGAGTCCATATTCTCGACACTTCATTAGGCGTTTCTCCAAATCTTCCACCTGGGAAAAAGTTTGTTCAACTTCGTTCCATACCCGTAGAATAATTTCATCCGCTTTTGTTCTCAATCCTGCAATATTGTCAAGGAAGCGGGCCGTGTTATTTTGTAGCACTTTTTGCTTGTTATAGGCATCTCTGAATATATCAAAATGCACTTTCACATTTGCAATCGATGGGGTATAAACCGCGGTTCCTCCTAAACCAATACGCTGACGTTCTCCTTCAATAACCCGCTCACCCCACTTAAGCAAGGCTGATTCTGTACTCAGATCAGGCACATGCCTGGACTCTGAGCGTAAGCCGTAAAGCTCCTGATTTTCAGCCTTTACATCTCCACGTATCACGGCCAGATTAAGCACCTGCACAAAGTGGGACAAGTAAAGCCTTGCCTTTTTTACCCTTTCCTGATATCGGTTGCTTGAAGCAACCTGAATATCATGTGCCTGCTTATATTCCAACAACGACTTTTCAAAAATCGGTAGGAAGGATTTAATTTCAATGAATGTTTTCTGAGAAAAAGCCAAATCATACATGTCGTATAATTCTCCTTTTTCCATCGCGTTATTTAGCGATCTCAATCGGGCCTGATCTGTGTTCGGCAGTCGTCTGTATGGCATAGTATTTGAGTTAAATGGCTCATAAAGAAACAACAAATTTGCGAATTAACAAATTATTTACAAAAAAAAGCACCATTCTCAACAAATTCATACTGCACAACATCATAATTTGAACCAAATGACATATTTAAATGTTTATATTTAACTAAAATTTACGACATGAATTTGCACGAATATCAAAGTAAGGAACTGCTGGAACAAAACGGGGTCCCTATCCCCTATGGAATTGTGATTGAAGATGCTGAAGATGCCATTCAGGCAGCTGATCAGATTGCGCTGAAAACAGGACGTAGAAGATGGGTAATCAAGGCAATGGTGCATGCAGGAGGCCGGGGAAAGGCAGGCGGCGTTAAGGTTGCAATGTCGCCCAAAGAAGTCAAAGAAAAGGCATCTGAAATTCTGGGCATGACCATTATTAATAACCAAACCGGTCCGGAAGGGAAATTTGTACGGAAGGTTCTGATTGCCGACGAAGTTTACTATTCGGGCGAACAGGAGCCAAGGGAAATTTACATTAGCGTATTGTTAAATCGAAACCTTGGGAAAAACATCATATTATACTCTCCTGAGGGAGGCATGGACATTGAAGAAGTATCGGAAAAACATCCTGAAAAACTCTTCACGGAGGTGATTGACCCTGGATTAGGATTGCTTGATTATCAATGTCGTAACATTGCATTCAACCTTGGGCTGAAAGGCAGTGCATTTAAGGATATGCTGAAGTTCACAAAAGGCTTGTATGCCACCTATGTACAGAACGACGCTTCACTTGTTGAGATTAACCCATTGTTAATTACCTCTGAAAACCGTGTTGTTGCCGTTGATGCAAAAATTAGTCTCGATGACAACTCTCTTTTCCGTCACCCTACCCTTGCGGCCATGCTTGATAAACACGAGGAAGATCCTGCAGAACTGGAAGCGGCACAACATGACCTGAGCTTTGTAAAGTTAAATGGGAATGTTGGATGCATGGTAAATGGAGCAGGCCTGGCCATGGCAACCATGGATGCGATCAAACTCTCGGGAGGTGAACCTGCCAACTTTTTGGATGTTGGTGGAGGAGCAAATGCAGAACGAGTGGAGGCTGCATTGAGAATCATCTTGAAAGATAAAGATGTAAAATTAGTGCTCATCAATATCTTTGGAGGAATTGTGCGATGCGACAGGGTTGCCAATGGCATTGTTGAAGCGTATAAAAATCTGGGTGAAATAAATGTCCCTATGGTTGTGCGTTTACAGGGCACTAATGCGGAAGAAGGTGCCGCCATCATTCGTGACAGCGGCCTACAGGTACATGGTGCCACAACCATTGATGAAGCAACAGAAAAAATAAAATCCTTGCTAAAGGACTGAAAGAAACTCACATAGAACATCAATCCCTCTCTAACAAAGAAAAAGAGAGGGATTTTTTATTTTTCAGTTTGAAAATTACGCGATTTATAATATATTTGCACCCGCTAAGGCAATAAGAACAACGGTTCTTATAAAAAGGACAACAATATTTTAAAAATATATATTGCGGGGTAGAGTCCCGATGTTCATCGGGAGTAGCTCATCGGAGCACGTAACTCTATCTTCTTTGAAAAAACATATTGCGGGGTAGAGTCCCGATGTACATCGGGAGTAGCTCGTCGGAGCTCGTAACTCTATCTTCTTTGAAAAAACATATTGCGGGGTAGAGCAGTTGGTAGCTCGTCGGGCTCATAACCCGGAGGTCGCACGTTCGAGTCGTGTCCCCGCTACTAAATGAGGATGATTGT